>CAYLNV010000070.1:0-5917 GCA_964385085.1 uncultured Oscillospiraceae bacterium | reverse complement strand
TTCTCAGCGTTCCGGGAATTTTGTGTAATGCCAATACTGAATCCTGTTACCATCTTAACCTCCTAAATAGAAAAAGCAGGCTGTTCGCCTGCTGTCCGTGCCGTCATTATAATCCTCAAATCTGGCATGGCTGCCCACCGTCAGATAGTTATGCACCGCAATATTTACTGCCTGCACACCTTCATTGCTGGCTTGCAGCACGATGTCATCGCCCCGCTTCACATACATACCGGTGTTGTCCAGCAGATTGCTCATTTCCGCATTGCTTCTGCTGATCTTCAGCCCCTCGTCATCAAAGGTGTAGCCCATTTCGGTCTTCACCCTGGAAACACCGCCCGTCTGAATACTTTGCACCGCAAGGGATATCCCCTCTGCCGTCTGCTGTATGCTTGTAAGCTGCTGTGCAAGATGCTCCGCACCTGTCTGCTGTCGGGAAACCTCTGTGGCGATGCCTTCCACTGTCAATGCCAGATCAGAAAAGCTTCCCTGGGCATCCCGATGCTCCGCCCGCAGTCCTTCAATATCGGTCCGCAGCTCCAGCACCTTCCCGGACAATGCCTTGTAGCTCTGGCTGTTCACCGCTGTGGAGCTGTCCCGCCTAGGGCTGCCGGTACATTCCAGCACATCCCGCTGACCGGCTCTTTTTTTGCTCATTACATAAGTCCTGATCTCCTTTCCGTTCCGATCCATAACGGTGATGATATCTCCCGTTTCCACACCTGCACTTGCCGGCAATTCCAGCCTGCAGGGTGTATACGTAATATCCTTAAGCTGTTCATACAGGGTCTGTGCCACCCCTTCCAGCGCTGACGGGTCCTGGTTTGTCAGCAGGTAATTCCCGGAAAGGATATAGGTATTACAGGCTTCTGCGGTATCCGGATATACAGCTCCAATATCATCCTCTGTCAGCCGGATCTGTACCTTTTCCACCGGGGTTACCGTATAGTCTTCAAAGCGAAGACCATTTTGAAAATAGTATGCCTGCTGAAATTCCACGGATGTGCCGCCGGTGTCAGAATGTAACGTATTCGTTCCTCCCAGCGAGAGGACCTCCCTGGCCGCATATTTAAATGTTTTGGGCGTCTCCAGCGGATAGACCACCTGCGCGCCCTGGCTCAGCTCCCCTGTGCTGGATATCCATCCGTCAGGCACTTCCTCTCCGTCATAGCTGGCGATCCTCCCATGTGTGGTCGTCAGCACACCGGTGCTCCAGTTCATTCTGCCGCCATAGTTTGCAACATTGATGGTCCGTGTAAAGGTATCGGCTGTATACGGTTCATATTCCGTTGCCGTATCGCTGATCTCCACCTGGAGGTTGCTCCACTCGGTCCAGTCTCCCAGGGTGCTGGTTCCCTTATTGGGATCACAAAAGCACACCACAACTCCGATATGATCATAATCCTCCTCTCCTGTTACCGTATAAGTAACAGACCGCACCCCACTGCCGGATCTGTATGCAAGGGTCTTGGCTGTAGCCCCATTTATAAATCCGCCAAGCAGAGAGGAGTAGCTTGCAAATCTCCCTGCCACCGGAATTACATCCGTGGCAATAAATGAAAGGTACGGCAATGCTCTGATATCTGTCTTGGATGTTGCAAAATCACCGGAGAAGGTTATGGTCTTTCCTGCCAGCTTCTTCGGTGTTCCGATGCAGAAGCCCCACCGGGTCGTGTCCGCCAGCTTCATTTGGCTTGTAACATCCAGCCGGATGCCCGTATCCGTTATTTTTAAGGTATGCCTGACGTATCCATCGTTGTTGCTGTGATAAATACCGGCCGTCTGAACATCGAGGATATTCCTGCCGGTCCGGTACATATTGATCTCCTTCACACCGGACAGTGAGGGTTCGATCTCAGTAACCGCCTGAAGCTGCGTGCCGGTGGCCATGTTCTTTAAAACGGCAATTCCATCAGGTCCGAGCTGTTCATTTCTCTGCGCAGGACCAAAGACATCTTTATTCTGCTCATACCAGGCAAATTCGAGCTGTCCATCCGTTGTGGCCCGGCAGAAGCGGCCTGCCGCCTGCCCTGCCCACTGCATTATCTGGCGGCCGGTGATCCCCTCACCGGAAAAGGCCTGCACCGGGTAATCACCATTGGGGATCGAATCATTGATAAGGGTCAGGCCGCACTCTGAGCAGACCATGCTGGCGAAATCCAGCAGGCAGTAGGGCCATCCGCTTAATGCTGTCAGCCAGTCCGTCAGGTCCTTGTCAAGCAGGCTCACCCGATCATAAGCTGTCAATTGATATACACAGGCGCTTTCCCAAACCGGTTTTTCCGCCACAAAGATCCCCTGCTTTGTCCGTGTGCCGCTGTCGGACACGGTATAAAGGGTGATCTCATCCCCGGCTGCCAGGGGGATATCCCCCTGGGCGATCACCGAGGCTTCCAGCATACTGGCGCATACCGCACCCGGGCACAGCTCCTCCTCCCCGTTTACACACTGGGTCAGGGCCACGCTCCTGATCCCGTTTTCCTCTGCCGATCCGGAGAATATCTCCTCTCCGTTCGGCAGGACCAATAAATTCCGTATCATCATTTCCTCCTTCCCTCAGCACTGGATAATGCTGAACTTCAGGTTTCGGAAATCCTTTGTCTTCGCCGAGTGCCACAAAATGCTGTATCCGGACAGATAAGCTGTGCAGCTTTCCGTCTGATCCGCATCCTCCAGCTTCGGATAGGTAAAGGTAAAATGCCCTGACTGGGGCAATAAACGCAGCATATATGCATATTCCTCCTGGGTCAGGCGGCTGTAATGGAAATTCCATACACCAACCTTGTGGCGCACCACGATCCTGTGCATGACCCCGCTCTCATCCCGTCCGGAATCGGATGCATCCAGATCCTCAAAGGACATTTCCACATCCGCATCCGGTGCCAGCATGGGCACTCCGTTGATCTGATAAAGCTCTGTTATGGTGTTCATACATATCCTCCTTTCACCACTGCCATTTTCCGATTATACCGCTGTACGGCCTTTCCGATGACCTCGTCGCCCACCTGGATGCCCAGCACCGCATCCAGCAGCTCCCGCAGGACACCGATGATCATCTCCTGACCGGCGGTGTTGCTGGCGATCATATCATCCATGACCAGCGCCACCGCTTCCTGAATGGTGGCAAGGGGTGCTTCCACATTTGTCCCGTGCTTTTGGTCGCCTACCATTGCCAAAAACGGTCTGTTGGCAGGCAGAACCGCACCCTTTGCCAGATACGGGATCTGGGGCGCAGTAACGGTTTTCAGGTTCAGCCCATAGCTTTTTCCTGCCAGGCTGCCTAAAACATCCCAATCGGGCAATGTAAATCTTACCTGATTCAGCGCCCGGATAATGGCATTGATGCCATCTGCCACACCCCGGATCAGCCCATTGACCGAGCCGATGATGCCGTTGACAAAGCCCACAAAAATAAGCTGCAGACCTTCCCATGCCTGACTCCAGTTTCCGGTCAGCACACCGTTAATGAAGGTCAGCAGTCCGTAGAACACGTCGATCACCGTGCCAACGGTGGTGCTGATCTTGCTCCCCACAATATCCAGCACACTGACCCAGATGTTCCGCATCAGCTCCAGGATCGGCCGCATGGTTTCCCAAACGACGGACAAGGTCTGTCCGATCAGCCGGAAGGTCTCCTGAATTTTCACACCCTTTTCCCCGAAAACCTGCGCCACCTTCTGAAATTGCAGGGACAGGGTCTCCAGTGTCAGGATCACCGTTTCGCCGATAAACTGCACCACCGGCTCTAAATAGGTCTTCAGATCCCGGATCCCCTGCAGCACCGGCGCTAAAGCAGCGCTCAACAGCTCAAAGGCCGCTGTCAGTGTGTTCACAGCCGCCGGTCCTGCCTCCTCAATGACCCATTTCCCCAAGGGGACCAGGATCTGGAACCATGCCCATTCCAGGCTCTGTGTAATGATACTGCCCAGACCCGACAGGGCTGCTCCCAGGCCTGCCAGGCTCTCCTTTAATGGTGTAAGATCGATGGTCCGCACCGGCTCTATCAGCCCAAGGATCTTATCCACCACCGCCTGAAGCTGGGGTGATAATGTATCCGGCACTGCTTCCGTCAGTGCATTGGAAGCACCGGAGCCTGCGGTGCTGCCTGCAGATCCCCGGCTGCTTGCGCCCTCCAGACGGTCGATCTGATCAAAGCCTGCCAGACTGCGTTTTACCGCCGAGGCTGTGGAAGCGCTTGCCTTATTCAGCTCCTGCTCTGCCTTTGTCGCCTCCTTTACCTTTTTTGTGGCAGCGTCCGTTCCCAGCAAAGCGCTGAGCACCGCTCCCACATTCCGGGCAAGGTCTGTAACCCTCCCGACCGCCTGATCCAGTGCCGGGATCAGTACGATGCCAAGGGGCTCTGCAGCCTCCGAAAAGGCGGTTTTCATATCCTGCACAGAAGTCCGAAGCTGCTTCATAGCGCTGCTCAGCGAGCCGTTGAACCGGTCTGCTTTTCCGCTGGCTTTGTCAAAGCTCTTGCTGATCTCGTCTCCCACGCGCCTGACCTCTTTTTCCAGTCCTGCCATGATCACAGTGGTGTCCACCACCGCTTCCTCTGCCGGTGTGGTGTCCACTTCCAAAAAATAAGTTGTTGTTTTCCGTCTCATATTTCCTCCTTCCCACGGACCGGCTTCACCGGTCCAGTAATTTTTTCAGTCTTTCCTGTTCCTCCATTTCCTCCGCGGAATACCGCTTTTGAATGTCCACGCTTGCCTTGTTTTCCCGATAGAGCTCCTGCTCCCATTTTTCCAGCTTTTTTCCATGGCGCAGCTTGTCCCGGATGGAAACGATGGTCGATAGCTGCCCCTCACCGATGGCATGAAACCATGCCATAAAGGTCCACCAATGGACAAAGGGCAGCGCCCGGATCTCCTGACCTGCAACCTTGTTCACATCTGCCACGATCAGTTGGGCATCCTGCTCCCAATCCAGCAGCTTCGGGCCGGGCTTGGTGTTCTCCTGCTTGCCGCAGTTAAGAAAGGTCAGCATGTAATTCAGCGCCTCCTGCTGGTCCTCCGCCGGTAGCTCCCCCTCGTAAAACAGGGCCAGTGCAATTTGCCACCGCAGATATTCCGGCAGATCCGGATCATCCAGATAAGAGAAGATCTCTAAGATATCCCGAAAATCTGCGTGGAGGGTGTATTGCTTTTGGCCGATCACCGCCGTGGTGGGCAGCCCCCATCCGCTGATCATTATTTTTGCCTCCCCTTACACAGTGGCGGAGGGGTTGTCGTGATCAGCAATCTCCTCCCCTGTTCGCCTCCCCTGTGCAAGGGGAGGTGCCCCGCAAGGGGCGGAGGGGTTGTCGTGATCTGCAATCTCCTCCCCTCGCCGCTGCTTCGCCTTCTTCACCGCTTCCGCAGTCCTTTCCCTGGCGCAGTCCTGCGCACCGGCAACAAGAACCGGCTGCAGCGCATTAAACAGATTGGTTACCACCCGCTCACCGTTTCCGGCAACCGCCAAAAGATTCACACCGTTCAAGATCCTGTCGAAATCGTTGCCGCTGCCAAACACCCAGCTCAGGACCTCCTTTATCTGCCTGTCTGCTTCTGCCATCAGCCTGACTACCTGCGCGCCGCTTTCCTGTCCCTCCAGCGCCTTAGCCTTTCGGGCAAGCTCTTGCTCCAGCGTCTGGATCTTCTGCGCCGCCTCCAGGAAGCGGGCATACACATTGGGATCGCCGGGGTTGAATCTCAACACGCCCTCCCCATTGATCCGGTATTCCTTTACACCACTGTCAAATTGAATTTTTTCCATAATTTATTCTCCTTTTCAAAATATGATCACAAACCAACATTTATAGGGCTCCCGCCAAAAGGCCCCCTTGCCTAAAGGGGGGATTCAAAGGCTCCCCTGCTAAGGGGAGCTGGCAAAAATCGGCTCTTCGCAACCGATTTTTGACTGAGGGGTTCTCAAAAAC
>CAYLNV010000069.1:0-5935 GCA_964385085.1 uncultured Oscillospiraceae bacterium | reverse complement strand
GCTTCCTGGACGATTTCCAGCCGGTGTCCATCAAGATGGCAAAGACCCAGAATCTGAGCCTGAATCCCACCAAAATTTCCGGCACTTGCGGCAGACTGATGTGCTGCTTGAAATACGAGCAGGATGCTTACGAGGACCTGATCCGGTCCAGTCCCAAGCTGGAATCCTTTGTGGATACCCCTGACGGCAGAGGAACGGTCATTGAGATCGACCTGCTGCACCAGCGGGTCAAGGTGAAGCTGGAAGGCAATCTGGAGACCACAGGTGTCTATGCAAATACGGACATTGCAGTTCTGCGCAACGGCAAGGCCAAGAAGAATGACCCGCCCATCCCGGCCGATCTTGCCCCCATTTCCAGCGGCAAGAAACGCGTCCGCAAGGAGCCGGAGGAGGCCTCTGTGCTTCTGGACTCCATTAAGTTCCGTTACAGCACCGAAACCATCGCTGACGAGCAGACCGCTTCTGCTCCGGAAGAACCGAAAGAGCCGAAGAAGAACCACAACCGCCACAGAAACCACAAGCGGCCGCCTGCTGGGGAAAAGCCTGCTGCGCAAAAGGCGCCGGAAGCACCTAAGGCTGCAGAAGCACCTAAGGCTGCAGGAGCGCCTAAGCCTGCGGAAGGAAACGGCACGGCAGGGAAGAAGCCCAATCGGAATCATCGCCGCCGCAGACATAAAAAGCCTGCCGGCCCGAAAACAGAAGGATAATAACATTGGGGCACACTCCGTACGGAGTGTGCCCCAATTTGCCTTTCATCGGCAAACTTCCATTTATGCATAATCAAACAGCAGGTTGATATCCACATCCCCTTCAATGCCGGGAACAGAGCCTTCGCAGGTGTACTGCCACATATCCACCTGATAGGGATAATCCAGCGCATCCCCGTACTGGGCCAGCCAGAACCGGTAATCGGTCAGCTCCCCTAAGTACATATCCTTATGAGACTGATTCTCGTTGAAGTAGATCATGGCTTCATAGCCTGCTTCCTCGATGGTGCGGCAAAAAGCCAGCGTACAATCTGTCAAGGTCCGGGCATCCAGATCGGCTGTGCGGGAATCCGCGCCGCCATATTCCCAGTCATAAACGATGGGCATCTGCACATCCCAATCCCGGATCATTTCCAGTACAAATTCCGCTTCCTCGATGGCTTCCTGAACCGTAACCGCCTGAGAGAAGAAATAGCCGCCCACCTGCAAGCCTGCATCCCTTGCGCCGGTGTAATTGCTTTCCGCAAAGGAATCCTTTCCAAGGCTGCCTTGGGTCGTTCCCCGGTAGCCCAAACGGATCATGGCAAATTCCATGCCTGCCCCAGCCACCTGCTGCCAGTCGATCTGTCCTTGCCAGTAGGACACATCTACGCCCAGCCGGGCGGGCATATTCAGGCAGGTCAAATAATCTCCCTGATAGGCAAAATCCTCCGGTGTCAAGGGATTTTCCGTAGGCATTTCCGTCTGGATCGTCTCGCTTTTTTCCTTGGTCTCATTCACCATGACCCCTTCTGTGGTGGTGGGCTGGGTGTCCTGCACATCCTTCTCCGGCACAAGGCACAAAATGAGGATCAGCGCCGCCAGCACCCCGGCACAGCCGCCCCAAAAAAGGCCCTTTTTCCATATTGGCTTCGTAATCGTATCCATAGGCGCTCCTTCGCGTTTTTAAGGATTATAGCATATATGCCCGCCTTTGCCAAGTGGAAGCTTCCGGAATGCGGGTATGGGTCTGTCAGGAAATGGATATAATAAAAAAGCTGCCGCAATGCGGCAGCTTAAATTGATCGGTCAGCCTGCAAGGATCTCTGCCTTGATCACACCGGAGCTCTGCCGCACCATGCGCAGCAGCTCCTCCACCTGAACTGTCAGGTCCATGGTTTCTGCGGAAATGGTAACCACCGCACAGCCGTTGGTAGGCACGATGGAATTGATGGTAATAATATTGGCCTGGGTCTGGGCAAACAGCTCCAGGATCCGGGAAAGCAAGCCCTGCTCATCATGGAGCATCAACTGGAAGGTTATAATGCGGCCGGTCATCATATTCTGAAAGGGGATCACCGCATCCCGATACTTGTAAAACGCACTGCGGCTGATGTCCATCATGCGGGTAGCCTCATTGACCGTGGTCGCCTGACCGGTGCTAAGCAGACGCTTCGCCTCTGCCACCTTCAAAAAAACCTCCGGCAGCGCAGATGCCTCAACAATATAGTATTTCGGATCTTTTCCCATAGTCGGCCTCCTGTTTTTGGTCGAATTTTCCGCTTTCCATAAATTCATTGTAACATATATTTTCAAAATTGCAAGCTTTTATCCATCACATACACACGAAAGGAGAACCAATGTCCACATCTGCTGTACGCAAGGCGCTGCTCCTGCCTGTCGTTTTCATAGCCTGCTGGCTGGGCATCCGGTATCTTGGGCCTGTGCTGATGCCCTTTTTGCTGGGAGGACTCATCGCACTGGCGGCAGAGCCGGCGGTGAATTTTGGTGTGCGCAAGCTGCACCTGCCCCGACCGCTGTCTGCCGGTATAGGGGTATCCGTTACCCTGGTTTTGCTGGCAGCCACACTTTATCTTTTGGGTGCGCTGACTGTGAAGGAGCTGGGGCAGCTTGCGGGCGCTATGCCCAACATCCAGCAGACCATCCAGCAAGGTCTGACCCTTCTGCAGGACTGGCTGGTAAGCCTTGCGGACCGGGCCCCGGACGGCTTTCGCTCCCTGCTGACGCAGTTGGTCCTGGAGCTGTTTGGTTCTTCCAGCGCTTTTCTTACCCAGATCACCGGACGGCTGCCCGGCTTTTTTACTTCGCTGCTGGGCTGGATCCCCAGCGGTGCGGTCAGCCTTGCTACCGGCATTTTGGCAGGCTTTATGATCTCCGTCCGACTGCCAAAGCTCCGGCAGTTTTTGTCCGGACGGATGCCGCCAAGCTGGCAGGAAAAGTATCTGCCCGCCCTGCGGCAGCTTCGCAAGACCCTGGGCGCATGGCTGCGGGCCCAACTGAAGCTTATGAGCCTGACCTATGTTATCGTAACCGCAGGTCTTCTTCTGTCCGGTGTTTCCTATGCCCCCATTTGGGCGCTGCTGGTGGCAGTGGTGGACGCTGTTCCGGTGCTGGGGACCGGAACAGTGCTGATCCCCTGGGCCATCGTTGCCCTGCTGCAGGGTCGGAGCTTGCTGGCGGTAGGCCTGCTGATCACCTACGGTGTGGCTGTTCTGACCCGGACCACATTAGAGCCAAGGCTGGTGGGTCGGCAGTTGGGGCTTGACCCCTTGGTAACCCTTGTCTTTTTCTATGCCGGCTATAAGCTTTGGGGTGTTCTGGGTATGCTCCTTGCGCCTATGCTGGCCGCCGCCGCCAAAAGTCTGACAGAGAAGGCAGAAAAATAGTATTGTGCATTTCCTTCCTTTTTGTTATAATAGATAGAAATGATAAAATTGGATGTGTTATGCTTTGAAGTACGGAATTTGGAAAACGGCGGAGCCGCAAATGGATGCGGTCAATGCCCTGGTGGGGGGCGGCTATGCGCCCCTTTCTGCCATGGTGCTGGCCGCCCGCGGAATTGCAAGCCCCGAACAGGCCCACAAATACTTAGATTGTAATGCCCCCCTGCCTGACCCCTTTCTTCTGACGGACATGGACATGGCCGCAGGCCGGGTGGCGCTCGCTCTGGAAAGAGGGGAGAAGATCGCCGTCTTTGGCGACTATGATGTAGACGGCATTACTGCCACCTGCTTGCTCACAGACTACCTGCGCCGTCTGGGCGCTGACTGCACCCCCTATATCCCCGGCCGTCTGGAGGAGGGATACGGATTGAACCCCATTGCCATCCATCAGCTCCACGGGCAGGGGATCACCCTGATCATCACCGTGGACTGCGGCATTACTGCCATTGAGGAGGCCCTGCTGTGCCGGGAGCTGGGCATCGACCTTGTGATCACCGATCACCATGAATGTAAAGAAACCCTTCCGGCGGCTGTAGCCGTGGTAGACCCCCACCGCAAGGACGGCGGCTATCCGCACAAGGGCCTGTCCGGTGTGGGTGTGGCATTTAAGCTGGCCAGCGCCCTGTGCGGAGATCAGGAGCAGATCCTGCAGGATTATTCGGACATGGTATGCCTTGGCACTGTTGCAGATGTAATGCCCTTACAGGGGGAAAACCGGGTGTTCGTATGCCGGGGTCTGGAGGCCCTGCGCGATCGACCCCGCCCGGGCATTGCTGCCCTGATGGAGGAAAGCGGCTGCGAAAGAGCCGGTATCACCACCTCCTCTGTGGGCTATGTGCTGGCCCCCCGGATCAATGCCGCGGGCCGCATGGGTCAGATCGATCTGGCTGTGGAGCTGTTTTTGACCCAAGACGCATCCCGGGCAAATGCGCTTGCCCGGACCTTGTGTGAGCTGAACCGGAAGCGTCAGGCGGTGGAATCGGAAATTTATCAGCAGGCGGTGGAAATGCTGCCGGAAAGCCATCAGCCGGAGGCCATCGTTCTGGCAGACGAGACCTGGCATCAGGGTGTGGTCGGCATCGTGTCCAGCCGCATTGCCGAAGAATACTGCTGTCCCACCTTCCTGATCTGTCTGGACGGAGAGCACGGCAAGGCCAGCTCCCGAAGCTATGGCGGCTTTAACCTGTTTTCCTCCCTGACCGCCCTTTCCCCTCTTCTGGAAAGCTATGGCGGTCATGAGCTGGCAGCAGGCTTTACCATCAACCGTTCTCAGATCGGTGCTTTTCGGAAAGAGATCTGCGCCCTGGCCCGGGACTACTATGCGGACACCGGCCCCCGGACCGTGCTGGAAGCGGACTGCGTGATCCCGCCGGAGCTGCTGACGCTGGGGAATGTGGATTCTCTGAATTCCTTAGAGCCCTGCGGAAACGGCTGTCCCAAGCCCGTGCTTGTAATGAAGGATCTGATCATCGATCGGATCGGTCAGGTCGGCGGCGGTCGGCATATGCGGCTGCGGCTGCGCTGCGGACGGTATGTCTTCCAGGCCATTTATTTCTCCGCCACCCCGGAGACCGTTTCTATCGCACCGGGGGAAATGGTGGATATTGCTTTTATTCCCCAGATCAACGAATTCCGCGGGGAACGGACTGTTCAGATGAATGTGTCGGACATCCGTCCTTCCTGCCACGCAAATTGCGACTGCGAAACAGAGGGCTACCGTGCACTGCGCACCAACAGCATTACCCCCCGGCAGGCCGAAAAGCTCCTTCCGGACCGGGCTACCCTGGGCATGGTCTGGCGGTATCTGGCAGGCCTTGGCAAGCACACTGTGGAAGAGACCCCCATTTGCCTGTGCCGGAAGATCGTGCGCTGGTCCGGTATGCCTCTGAGCTTGGAAAAGCTTTTGACCTGCCTGGACATTTTCTCCGATGTGGGTCTTTTGGAAAAGCAGCATTTGCATAAGCATATTTCCCTCCGTCTGGTGCCCCGTCAGGACAAGGCTGACCTGACCCAAAGCCAGACCATGCAGCGGCTCATCGCCGTGAAAGAGAGCTGATACAATGGAAAGTTACGAACAACATTATGATTCCATGCGCAAGACCCTGAACAAGCACCTTCCCGGTGTGGACATGGAACGCATTGAAAAGGCCGTGGCCTACGCTTCGGAAAAGCACAAGGATCAGAAGCGGAAGGACGGCTCGCCGTACATCATTCACCCCCTGGCAGTGGCAGAGATCGTGGCAGAAATGGGTCTGGATCTGGAGGCTATCCTTGCTTCCCTGCTCCACGACTGCATTGAAGACACGGACGCTTCCTTCGACGAGATCGCCCACCTGTTCGGGCAGACCACCGCAGAAATGGTGGAGGGCGTTACCAAGCTGACCCGTGCCAATTTTTCCAGCACCGAGCAGGCCCAGATGGAAAATCTGCGGAAGATGTTTATGGCCATTTCCAAGGATATTCGGTTGGTTCTGATCAAGATCGACTACCTGATCCAAAATATGC
>CAYLNV010000068.1:0-6044 GCA_964385085.1 uncultured Oscillospiraceae bacterium | reverse complement strand
GATGGAGTTTGGTACAAAGGATGACATTTTCCGCAATCCCTTGCATCCCTATACCAAGGCGCTGTTCTCCGCTGTTCCCAATCCTGACCCAACGGTCAAGATGGACCGGATCAAGCTGGAGGGCGACATCCCCAGTCCTGCCAATCCCCCTAAGGGATGCCGGTTCCATACCCGCTGCCCCTATGCTAAGGAGGTTTGTAAGCATATTCCTCCGGAGTACAGAGAGTGTGAGCCCGGCCATTTTGCCGCATGCCACCTTCTGAATCAGGAGTAAGGGTATGGGGAATAGAAAAAAGAAGGAAAAGATCGTTTATGTAGACGATGGACGCACCCTTGCGGATATGTCCGGTGTGTCCAGCCCTGGTCTGTCCGGAAAATCCGGTCAGTTCCGGTCCGGCATGAAGGACCAATGGCAGACATATAAGAGTGCGGTTAAAATGATGATCAGACCAATGCTGCTGGTTACTGGTGCACTTGTTGTTGCATACGGTGCTCTGTATATCCTTCTTTCATTTGCCTAAAAAAGCACCTGCTTTCCGATCTGGAAAGCAGGTGTGTTTTATTTATCTTTTTTCTGGAATTTTCCGATTTTTGGCTTTAGACTAGGACGATAGCTGATCCAATAAAGCCCCAGGAATACCAGAGCACAGCCAAGGGATATTTTCCAACCAAGGGCAAAGGCTTCGTTTTTATAGGTGAAGGCAACGGTGTGATAGCCCGCTGTAACCAGAACACCTACCATTGCATCGCCAATGGTAACGGCCTCTGCAGGCTGACCGTCAATGGTAACATGCCAATTGCCGTTCTGCGGAATGGAGGTGTAAAGCACACCGTCCCGGTCGCATTGGATCGTACCCTCAACATAAGTGTTTTTGAAGGTGGTCAATTCCAATGTGGAGGTGTTCAAAATATCATATCCCTTGCGGAATACTTCATCGTCCAGAATGGCCGCAGTTACATTTATGGTTCCCGTTTCGTCGCTCTTGCAGGTAAGCTTGATCTCGACCACGTCGCCCACAGAAACCTCGCTGACTGCCAGCATTTGAGGCAGGCTGTAGGTCTCGCTGTAAAGAAGCTCACCGTTCAGATAGAAGGATGGGCTGTTCTTCTTGCTCAGGTCCAGAAATACACACATCAGTCCGTTTCGGTCAGCGGTGTAGCTGTAAGAGACAGAACTGTTCGCACTGTTTGATGTGTAAGAGCAGTAGCCGGTCTGTGTCTGGGAAGAGGTCAGGGTCAGGTTGCTGCCGTTGATGATCAGATTACTGCCGGGAACGGTGTGCCAAACATTTTCGGAAAGGCCGGTCGCCGCACTGAACAGATTGTTTTGCAGCGTGAACCGATTGCTGCTCTGCGTGAAATCAACATTCAGGATCTGCGCATTTGTCAGGAATCCCAATGGCAGGTAAGCATTGTTTTCCAAAAGATGGACAGAATCGAAGTAGTGCAGGTCATTAAAGTAAGAATTAGCTTCTACCTTGCCGTCCCGTTCGATCATATATTTCAGATTCAAGAAAAGGTTAGCCACCGGAGAGCTTTCCTCGAAGCAATAGCGGTTATAGGTGTTTTTTGCACCGTATCCCAAAGCCTTCATAAATTCTGTAACCTTCACATTTGCAGAGCTTGTAAAGGTGCTGATACCGTTGTAGCCGTTCAGCGCACCGTCATTCAGGGTTTGGGCATGGGTAGTCTCTGCACGATAAAACAGATTGTCCGACTCCCGGTCCTGCATATAGGAGATAGCCCGCTGGGAGTTGACTGTTCCCTTGGGGTAATTGGATACATTTGTGCCGGGGAACCACGCGCCGAAGTTGACCACATTCAATGTGAGCTCAACGATCATAAAGCATAGCAGCAGGGAAGTGCCAAGCTTTGATTTGTCCACGTAAGGCTTCGAATAAAACTCTCTTTTCTTGGTAAGTGCTTCTTCTGCTTCCTTCCTTTTTGCACGCTCATAAAACATGGCATACAGATACAAGCCAATTAAGAGAATATTGTAAAGAACAAATAATGAATCCGATATAATACTTTTAACGTTGGAGAGTATATTATCCAAGCTGTTCCATGGAAGCAGACTTGTTGCACCGGAAAGCAGATCAGTAAACGAAGAGATCTCATTTGAACAAGCTACAATGCCAACCGATAGCACACCGGCTACGATGAGCTGCCAGATCTTAAAATGCTCCCTGAGCGTCCATGCATGGTATGCCATATACAGCAGCACAAAGCTGTATAGGAAGCTGAAACGGTAGGGGATCATGTTGGTGAAGTGGAAGCCGTGCCAGATATAGTCAAGCTGCCGAATGATAAAGCTGACATTAAAGAACAGCAGCAGCACCACAGAACAGATCTTATCACGCAGACGGACCTGCTTGCAGGTCAGGAACAGGAAAGCCAGAATGTTGGTAATAACACCGCAATACAGGTTGGGGAGACCTTCCTTGAAGGAGGGCTCAAGCGCACCATTCATATTGCCTGCTACCTGCCGCATAGCATCCAGCAGACCCAGCCAAGTGTTCTTATTGGCAATGTTCAGCTTGAAGCCTTCCGGGAATTTGTTGACGCTGGACTGGGTGGTTTGCAGAGCGGCCAGGGCCGGCAGCTCTAAAATAGCAGTCATACCAATTGCCAGAATAGAGAAAACGGCGATCCTTACAAGATCTGTAAAGAACTTTTTAAAGCCGTTCCAACGGCAGATCTGATAGCAGATAAATACCAGCAGAACAAAAATACAGGTAAAGAAGCCAATATAGTAATTGGAGAATACCGACAGGAATAAGGTAACCGTGTAAAGAACGAATTTTTTGTTTTCCAGCAGGGAGACTGTACCCAGAACGACCAGGGGCAGAAGCGCAAAGGTGTCCAGCCACATGATGTTCCACTGATAACCCAGCGCCCAGGCGCACAGACCATAGAAGCAGCCGAAGATCGCAAGGGAGAAATCGTCCTTTTGAAAGACTTTTTTTAGGAAAATCGCAAAGAACCAAGCGGCAAGACCCAGCTTTATGGGCATAAGCAGGGAGAAATAACCCAGCATCCAACGCTCAGGGACCAATACACTCAGTAAATTCAGGGGAGAGGACAGATAATAGGAAATAAGCCCAAGGTAATCCATACCCATGCCGACATTCCAGCTATGCAGCAAGGAATCACCGGATAACAGTGCCTTCCGATAAGCTAAAAAGAATGGGTAATACTGATGATAGCAGTCAGAATAGAGCATGGAATATGTGCCACTGAATACCAGAGAAGAGATCAGACGAAGCAGCAAAAGCCCGCCACAGGTCATAATAAATGCCAAGGCAGGATAGTTCCATTTTTTGGTTGTAAGCTTTGTGTTTTTCATTTTTATCCCCCGGAATGTTCTGTTTGTTTATTTTAACATATTATTCCCTGAGGGTAAAGAAAAAAATTACAAAAATGCAGGGTCAAAAGACCCTGCATAAAGGTTATAGGATCAGGCAGATCAGACCGGTTGCACCGTCGTTGACGATCCGTGTCAGTGTGCCCCGGAATTTATCCCGCACATCCTCCGGCGTGCGCACCAGCTTTGCGGTCAGACCTTCCTGGATCAGAGTATAGACAGACCTGCCAAAAATGTTGCTCTCCCACAGGCTGTCGGGATCTTCGCCTGCCAGATAGGAGATCAGCTCCTGAGACTGCTGCTCACCGCCCACCATAGGACTGATCTCAGTGTCGATATCCACTTTGATCATATGGATCGAGGTCGCACCGGCCTTCAGCTTCACACCGTATGCGCCTCCCTTGCGTACGATCTCCGGTGTCTGTAAGGTCATTTCCTCTGCAGAGGGCATAACGATCCCATAGCCGGTGGCTTTTACAGAAGAAAGCGCGTCTGAGATCTTATCGTATTCCTGCTTGACTGCAGAGAGCTCCGTAAGCAGCGCAAGCAGCTCACCGTCGTTATGGAGAGGAACACCTGCCCTGGCGCTGAGGATCTCATAAAAGAGCGACTCCGGGAAGCCCAGCGCGCAGGAGACAGTGCCGGTGGCCAGATCCACAGAACGGATCGAAAAATCCAGGACATTTTCCAGCTCCTTTAGCTGAGACAAGGTGGCATCTGCCTGCCCCAGTGTTGCGATCTGCTCCGCCCGCTGAAGGAGTGCTCCATACAAGGAGGACTTTACCGGATGGTCTGATTCCAGTGCATCCATCCACCGGGGCAGAAATACCCGCAGCTCCATCATGGGGAAGGCATACAAAAGCTCTTTCAGCAGCTTGCGGATGTCTTCGCCGCTGAGAGCCTGACAATCCATAACGGCAGGTCGAATACCAAACTCCCGGTAAATGGCGCTTGCAGCGTCCTGAGCAGCCTCAGAAGACGGATGTTTGGAGTTGACGATCACCAGGAACGGCTTGCCGGTGGCCTGCATATCCAGAATTGCCCGCCGCTCTGCGCTGATATAATCATTACGGGGGATATCTGTAACAGAGCCGTCGGTAGTTACCACAAGTCCAATAGAGCAATGCTCATCCATGACCTTTTTCGTGCCTAGCTCCGCCGCCTCGGTCATGGGGATCTCATAGTCGTACCAGGGAGTTGTAACCATTCGCACCACACCGTCTTCTTCTGCGCCAACAGCACCGTCGACCATATAGCCAACGCTGTCGATCATGCGAACCCTTAGCTTTGCAGTGCCATCGGGAGAAATTTCTACCGCTTCCTCCGGTACAAACTTCGGTTCGCTGGTCATAATGGTCTTACCGGACCCGCTTTGCGGCAGCTCATCCCTGGCCCTTTCCTTCCGGTAGGGGTCGTTGATATTGGGAATGACAAGTTCTTCCATGATCCGCTTGATCAGGGTGGATTTTCCGGTGCGCACAGGTCCGACAACACCAATATAGATATTACCGCCGGTACGAACAGCCATATCTGCGTAAATAGTTTCCATAGCCAGCCTCCTTATCCGGCAGGAAGGAAAGCTCCTGCCACGGTCTAAGACAGAGTATGTCCCAGCGTGGACAAATAGAACAGAAAATCAATTTTACAACATATTGTGGTTTTGGTTGACTTTACGACACAAAATGCGTATAATATAATCGTTAAAATATGGAATTTGGCAGGTATATAACATGGCAAGAACAAAACAGGAACAATACGGAAATTCCAGTATTTCTATGCTCAAAGGCGAGGAGCGTGTCCGGAAGCGCCCGGCCGTTATATTTGGCTCTGATGATCTTGAGGGCTGTAAGCATGCAGTATTCGAGATCCTCTCCAATGCCATTGACGAGGCAAGAGAAGGTCATGGTGATACCATCATCGTCACTCGTTATGAGGACCTTTCTGTGGAAGTTGAGGACTTTGGCCGCGGTTGTCCTGTGGACTATAACGAAAAAGAGAAGCGCTATAACTGGGAGCTTGTATTCTGTGAGATGTATGCAGGTGGCAAGTACGGTGAGAACGGTGAGAACTATGAGTATTCCCTGGGCTTGAACGGCCTGGGCTCTTGTGCTACCCAGTATGCTTCAGAGTTTTTTGACGCTACGATTCGTCGGGATGGCTTCCGCTATGATCTGCACTTTGAGAAGGGCAAAAACAAAGGCGGTCTGAAGAAGGAACCTGTTGACCGGAAAAAGACAGGCTCTGTATTTCATTGGCGGCCGGATAAAAATGTCTTTACGGACATCAATATCCCGACAGAGTATTATCGGGATGTGCTGCGTCGGCAGGCAGTGGTGAATAAGGGCATTACCTTCCGCTTCCGCAATCAGGTCGGAAGCCGGTTTGAAACAGAAGAATACTGCTATCAAAACGGTATCCAGCAGTATGTTGAAGAAATGGTGGGCGACAATGCATTTACCATGCCTGTGTTCTGGGAAACAGAGCGTCGGGGCAGGGATGCGGAAAACCGCCCGGAAATGAAGCTGAAGATCACAGCCTCCTTCTGCTTTAGCAAGCAGGTCAGCCATATCGAGTATTATCATAACTCCTCATGGCTGGAGTACGGCGGCAGCCCGGATCGTGCTGTGCGGCTGGGCTTTACTGCTGCCTTTGATAAGTTCCTTAAGGATAACAATAAGTA
>CAYLNV010000067.1:0-6125 GCA_964385085.1 uncultured Oscillospiraceae bacterium | reverse complement strand
AGCAGAGCCTGCGGGTGGTGGACATATTGGAAAACGAGGGCGCAGGCCTGAACCTGACCTATGAGGTCCGGATGGGCATTTTGGGCCACACAGGTACATTTATCCCGGAGACCATGGAGTGCCAGATCGTCCGTCGGGCGGACCAGATCGCCTATGTAAATCATGACATCGATGATGCGATCCGGGCGGGGATCCTCAGTGATTCCGACATTCCCAGAGATATCTCCAAAATTCTGGGAAAGACCCATTCCCAGCGGATCAATACCCTTGTGTGCGATGCGGTCAATACCTCCAAAGAAGCAGGGATCATCACCTTGTCTCCCCAGGTGGATAAGGCTTTGGCAGACCTGCGGAGCTTCATGTTTGAGCGGGTCTACCGCAATCCGGTCGCCAAAGGGGAGGAGACCAAGGCCAAGGATATGCTTAAGCGGCTGTATGAGTATTATTACACCCATCCCGAGGCCATTCCGGAGGATTTTCAGCCCCAGCTTTCCTTTGACGGCATGGAGCGTACGGTCTGCGATTATATTGCCGGCATGACGGATAACTATGCAGTGGATAAATATTCGGAACTTTTTATCCCAATGGGCTGGCATGTTCGGGGATAATGTGATATAATAAGTTACTATTTTAAGAAAGGAGGCACGAACAATGGCTTTTCCCCCATCGTTTATTGATGAACTGGTCGCCCGCAATCCCATTGAGGATGTGGTGGGTCAATATGTGAGTCTGAAGCGCTCAGGGGCCAATATGTTCGGTCTTTGCCCGTTCCACGGGGAAAAGACTGCCTCTTTCTCCGTTGCGCCGGACAAGGGCATTTATTATTGCTTTGGCTGCCACAAGGGCGGCGGACCGATCAACTTTATGATGGAAATCGAGGGCCTTTCCTACCCGGATGCAGTGCGGGCGCTTGCCAAGCGTGCGGGTATGGAGGTGCCGGAGGATGAGCAGTATCAGAGCCGGTATCGCCATCAGGAACGGCTATGGGCACTGATGAAGGAAGCCGGTCGGTTTTTCCATGAACAGCTTTATGCTCCGGTGGGTGCAGAATGTCTGGCTTATGTGCAGCACCGCGGTCTGAACAAGGCCACCGTTACCCGCTTTGGGATCGGGTTTGCACCCAATTCCTGGAATGCGCTGACGGATGCCATGCGCAAAAAGGGCTATACGGATCAGGAACTGCGGGATGCGGACCTGGTAGGGGAGAAAAACGGCCGTGTTTACGACCGCTTCCGCAACCGGCTCATGTTCCCCATTTTCGATGTCCGGGGCAATGTGATCGGCTTTGGCGGCCGGGTGCTGGATGATTCCAAGCCGAAGTATCTCAATTCAAACGAGACCCTGATCTTTAACAAGAGAAAAAACCTCTTTGGCCTGAATCTTGCAAAAAAGACCAAGCAGCCCAACATGATCCTGGTGGAGGGCAATATCGATGTGGTAACGCTGCACCAGTATGGCTTTGACAATGCAGTAGCCTCCCTGGGCACATCCCTGACCGAAGAGCAGGTAACCCTCCTGAGCCGCTACACCGAGCAGGTGGTGCTGACCTATGACGGCGATGAAGCCGGACAGCGGGCGGCCCAGCGGGCGATCCCCATGCTGGAAAAGGCAGGGATCCAGGTGAAGGTCCTGCAGATGAAGGACGCAAAAGACCCGGATGAATTTCTCCATAAGTTCGGACCGGACCGGTTCAAGCTTCTGCTGGAGGAGTGCGCCAACCGGATAGAATACCAGTTAAATGCCATCCGCAGGAAGTACGATCTGAGGGTGGATGATGAAAAGATCAATTTTGTTCATGAGGCTGCAGAGCTGATCTGTACCCTGGACAGCTCGGTAAAGCGTGAGGTATACGGCGGCCGGGTGGCGGAGGCGGCAGGGATCAGCCTGGATGCCATGAAGCTGGAAGTGAACAAGGCTTTTAAACGGCGGATCGCAAGAGAAAAGAAAAAGCAGGAGCGCATTGATCTGGCGCCTGTAAAGGCTTTACAGCCGAAAGAGCGGTCTATCCGTTACGACAATATGAAGTCAGCCATGGCGGAGGAGGGTGTGATCGCCCAGATCCTTCGTGAGCCTGCACTGATGGAACAGGCAGGACGGCTGAATGAAACAGATTTTTCCGTTGGGCTGTTTGGCAGGGTGTTTGCCCAGCTTCGCCGGCGTCAAGCCCAGGGGCTGGATATCAGCCTTGGTGTACTGGAGGATCTGACCCCGGAGGAAATGTCCCATGTAACCGGTGTTGTTCAGCGCCATCAGGGCCCTGTGAATCAGGAGGCCTTTGAAGACTGTGTGGGCAGGATCTTGTCCGCAGGGCAAACCGCAAAGGTCAGCAACGATGATGATCTGTTGGCCCTTCGGGATAAACTCAAGGAAAGAAAAGGAACAAAGGCATGAGCAACGCTCTTTTTGAAAAGGAGCAGGATACCGCTGTAGGTCAGTACCTCAGTGAGATCCGGCAGTTTCCCCTGCTGAGCCAGCAGGAGGAAAAGGAACTTGCCAAGCGCTGTGCTGCCGGGGATGAAGAGGCCATTCGAACCATGGTCAATTCCAACCTGCGCCTTGTGGTATCGGTGGCAAAAGGCTATATGGGCAGGGGCGCGCCGCTGCTGGATATGATCCAGGAGGGAAGCATCGGTCTTGTTACTGCCGCCAGAAAATTCGACCCGTCTATGGATCGCCGGTTTTCTACATATGCTACCGAGTGGATCCGGGAGGGAGTCAGACGGTGCGTAAAGGATCATTCTGAGCTGATCCGCGTGCCCCGCTATACCGCAGACAAGATCAAAAAGCTGCTGCAGGTCAGGCAGGAATTGCAGCAGAACGGACAGGAGATCGATCTTGAGCAGCTTGCAGCCCTCAGTGGGATCCCTGGGAAAAAGGCAGAGGAATTATTGAGCCTGCTGCCGGAGATATGGTCTCTGGATGCCCCGGTCGGGCAGGAGGACAGTACGCTCCGGCTTCTTCTGGAGGATCATCATGCACCCGAGCCCCAGGAGGAAATGATCCGGCAGGAAATGAAGCGGACACTGGAGACCCTTTTGGGGAAATTACCGGAGCGGCAGCGAACCGTGCTGTCTCTGCGGTTTGGTATGGAGGATGGCCGGTGTCATACCCTGACTGAGATCGGCGAGCAGCTTGGTATATCCAAGCAGCGGGCCCGGCAGATCGAGCATCAGGCGATGGACAGGCTGCAAAAGCTGGGCGCAGACCTGGGATTGGAGGATTTCCTGGACTAATGGAACTGGATTTTACATTTGAAGCATCCCCTTGGGATGAAGAACTGCAAAAGCTGCAGCCAGGCGACAGCATCTCTGCCGCCCGGCTTCTGACGCTTCTGGAGGAAGCGCCGGAGGATACGCTGGAAGAAGCGTTTGCCTTTTTGGAGGATAAGAAGATCACACTGGATATTTCCTCACTTCCGGTGCTGCCTCCTCCGGCGGAAACTGCAGCACGGCTGCGCCAGGAGACGCTTCTGGCAAGCCAGGGAAGGCTGCGGTCGGGGCTGGAGGAAAATGACCCCCTGCGGCTGTATCTGGAAGAAGTCGCCCGGACACCTGCAGCAGGAGATGAGACCCTGCTGGCAAAGGAATTAGTGGATGGAAATGAAGCAGCGGCAGAAAAGCTGACTGCGCTGAAGCTGAGCCGGGTCATTGAGCTGTCGCAGGAGTACACCGGCAAAGGTGTGCTGCTGCTGGATCTGATCCAGGAGGCCAGCCTTGGCCTGTGGCAGGGCATTTTGTGCTACACCGGTGGAGATCTTGCCGGCCATTGCGATTGGTGGATCCGGCAGTATCTTGCCCGGGCAGTGGTCATGCAGGCCCGGGACAGCGGCTTGGGACAAATGCTGCGTCAGGGTATGGAGGATTACCGGGATGTGGACCAGAGACTTCTTGGGGAATTGGGCCGCAATCCGACAGTTGGGGAGATCGCTGAGGCAATGCATGTAAGCGATGAGCAGGCACAGGTGTTTGCGGCTATGCGCCAGGCTGCCAACACCAGACAGAAAATAGACGAAGCACGGGAAGAAAAGGCATCTGCCCCGGAGGATGAGCAGGCAGTTGAAAACACAGCCTATTTCCAGAGCCGTCAGCGGATCATGGAGCTGCTTTCCACTCTGACAGAGCAGGAAGCGAAGCTTCTGAGCCTGCGCTTTGGTCTGGAGGGCGGGTTGCCCTTAAGCCCGGAGGAAGCCGGCAAAAAGCTGGGCATAACACCGGACGAGGTGGTAAAACAGGAAGCTGCCGCCCTTGCCAAATTAAGAAAAGAAAACTAAAAGGAAGGTTTTACTTATGGGAAAAACATATTCTATCGCCATTGACGGCCCTGCCGGTGCAGGTAAAAGCACCATTGCGAAGGCACTTGCCAGGGAGCTGAATTTTTGCTATGTGGACACCGGTGCGATCTATCGGACCGTGGCATATTTTCTGGATCTTCTGGGTGTCAGCCCTAAGGATGCAGACGGTGTGGAGCGCTATATTGACGAGCTGACCATCGGTATTGAGTACGATGAAGAGGGCAAGCAGCACATGATCATGAACGGCATGGATGTATCCGGTGAGATCCGTACCCAGGATATTTCCCAGAAGGCATCCCTGGTCTCTGCCTATCCGGTGGTCCGTGAAATGCTTCTGGATATGCAGCGGGATGTGGCACGGAAGAATAATGTGATCATGGACGGTCGGGATATCGGTACGGTGGTCCTGCCCAAGGCGGATGTTAAGATCTTCCTGACTGCCTCCGTGGAGGTCCGGGCAAAGCGCCGCTATGACGAGCTGATCGCCAAGGGTCAGAAGGCTGAGCTCTCCCAGATCCAGAAGGAGATCGAGCAGCGGGATTATCAGGACACCCACCGTCCCATTGCACCGCTGAAGATGGCAAGAGATTCTGTCAAGCTGGACACCTCTGAGCTGGATATCGATGGTGTTTTGGCGGAAATGAAGCGCATCATTGGAGAAAAGATCTCCCTATGAGTGTGCAGGTTGCAAAAAGTGCAGGCTTCTGCTTCGGTGTGAACCGGGCGGTGGAGCTGGTGGAGCAGGCCGCCAGGGCAGGCCAGAAGGTATGTACCCTCGGACCCATTATCCACAACCGTCATGCAGTGGCCCATTTTGAGGAAATGGGTGTCCGGGTCATCGATCGTCCGGAGCAGGCCCAAAGCGGGGATACGGTGATCGTCCGTTCCCACGGTGTAACCAGAGCGGTTTACGAAGCGCTGGAGAGCCGGGGTGTGCAGATCGTGGATGCCACCTGTCCGTTTGTTAAGCGGATCCATGGGATCGTGGGTCGGGCAGAGGAGGAAGGAAGGCTTCCTGTCATCATCGGTACACGGGCGCACCCGGAGGTGGAGGGCATTGCCGGCTGGTGCAGGGAATGTCAGGTTTTTGAGACACCTCAGGAGCTGGAGGATTGGGTAAAATCCGACCCAAATCGGGCAAATTTGCCAATTTGCATGGTTTGCCAAACCACATCCACAGAATCTTTGTGGAATTCGTGCGCCAAAATTGCAAAAAAAGAGTTTACTAACTTAAAAATTTTTGATACAATATGTAAAGCTACTGAATCTCGACAGCGGGAAGCGGCGCAATTGGCCGCTCAGTGTCAGGCTATGGTGGTGGTGGGGGATACCCACAGCTCCAATACAGGCCGGCTGACAACCATTTGTCGGGAGCACTGCGAAAAGGTCCTGCTGGTGGATAATGCCAGCGAATTGGATCCCGATTTTTTCCGCGGTGCACATGAGGTCGGAGTCACTGCCGGTGCGTCTACCCCGGCGTGGATTATAAAGGAGGTCAATAAGACTATGAGCGAAATTACAAATGTTGAGGCTACCCAGGAGGAAAACTTTGCAGAGCTTCTGGAGCAGTCCATCAAGACTTTAAATACAGGAGATAAGGTTACCGGAATCGTCACCGGCATCGGTGCTACTGAAGTGCAGATCGATCTGGGCACTAAGCACGCCGGCTATATTCCCTACGATGAAGTCAGCGCTGACCCCTCTGTCAAGCCTGAGGATATCCTGAGCGTGGGCGAAGAGATCGAAGTGTTCGTTGTGCGCGTGAACGATCAGGAAGGCACCTGCCAGCTGTCCAAGAAGAAGCTGGACGGTATGAAGGTTTGGGATGATATGG
>CAYLNV010000066.1:0-6404 GCA_964385085.1 uncultured Oscillospiraceae bacterium | reverse complement strand
ACTGCCCTGAGAAGCAACCGCGATCACACCGCCCACGATGGCCACGATGGAATACTGGATATAGCCTAGATTGTTGTTTACCGGGCCCATCATGTTGGAGTAAGCACCGGCCTGGAACGCGTTGGAACGCAGCTTTTCGTTCAGCGCGTCAAATTCTTCCTTGGAGATCTCCTCCCGGTTGAACACCTTCACCACTCGCTGGCCGTGGATCATTTCCTCCACATAGCCATTGACCGCGCCCAAGGCCCGCTGCTGTCCGATAAAGAACTTTGCAGACTTTCCGACCACAGTTTTGGTTACAAACAAGATGCAGCTAACCGTTACCAGCAGCACCAGTGTCAAGATCCAGGAGGTCTTGATCATGAAGATAAACACCACGATCAAGGTGGCTGCGGAGGAAACGCACTGGGGCACAGACTGGGAGATCATTTGCCGCAAGGTGTCGATATCACTGGTGTAGCGGCTCATGACATCGCCCACCGGATGGGTGTCAAAATACCGGATGGGGAGCTTCTGCATATGGGCAAACATCTGGTCGCGGATGGATTTCTGCGTCCCCTGACCTACCTTGACCATCAGGAAGTTATACAGGAATACAGAAATGATCCCTACCAGATAAACGCAAGCCATCAGGCACAAAAAGCCGATCAGGTCAACTTGCTCACCCCTCAGCATCGGTGTTACATAGTCATCCACCAGTGTGCCCAAGGAGGAGGAGCTGGTTGCCTGGGCAATGGCACTGAGCAAAATGCAGATCACCACGATGATCAGGGTGGCTTTATACTTTCCCATGTAGCTCAGCAGCCGGGCGACTGTCTTTTTCGGATCTTTGGCCTTACGGCCATCACCCATCATTCTCACAGGAGGCATTATTCATCCCCTCCCTTCGTCTGAGATTCATAAACCTCACGGTAAATATGGGAGGTCTTCAACAGTTCATCATGCTTGCCGGAAGCGGCGATCCTGCCGCCGTCCAGAACAATGATCAGATCACTTTCCTGCACCGAGGCCACCCGCTGCGCAATGATCAGCTTGGTGGTGTCGGGAATCTCCTCCGCAAATGCCTTGCGGATCATTGCGTCCGTATGGGTATCCACCGCAGAGGTGGAGTCATCCAAGATCAGGATCTTCGGCTTTTTCAGCAGCGCTCTGGCAATGCAAAGCCGCTGCTTCTGACCACCGGACACATTGGTGCCGCCCTGCTCGATATGGGTATCGTACCCATCCGGGAAGGACTGGATGAAATCATGGGCGCAGGCCAAACGGCAGGCATGCTCCATTTCTGCGTCGGTGGCATTGGGATCGCCCCAGCGCAGATTGTCTTTGATCGTGCCGGAAAACAGAACATTCTTCTGAAGCACCATGGAAACCGCGTCCCGGAGTGCATGAATGTCATAGCTCCGCACATCCACACCGCCTACCTTGACGCTGCCCTCGGTGGCATCATACAGCCGGGGGATCAGTTGGACCAAGGTGGACTTGGAAGATCCGGTACCGCCCAGAATACCCACGGTCATACCGGCCTCGATATGCAGGTCGATGGCATCCAGCGCATTGCGGTCAGCCGCCTTGGAGTAACGGAAGGAGACATTTTCAAAGTCGATAGAACCGTCAGCTACTTCCATAACAGGTTCTTTCGGGTTTGTCAGCTCCGGTGCTTCTGTCAGGATCTCACCGGTACGGCGCAAAGGTGCCTGGGCCATGGTCAGCATCACAAAGAACATAGACAGCATCATCAGGCTGTTAAGGATCTGGGTGGTGTAGGTAAACATGGCCGTCAGACCACCGGTGGTCAGACCGCCCGCAATGGCACCGTTCCCGGACTGGACTACCATATTTGCACCGAAATAGGAGATCACCAGAATACAGATATAAACGGCTGCCTGCATCAGCGGGCCGTTGAAGGCCAATATCCGCTCTGCCTTTACAAAGTCATCGTAGATCTGACCGGAGGTCTGTGTAAATTTCCTGGTCTCCTTCTCCTCCCGGACGAAGGATTTGACCACACGAATACCGTGGAGATTCTCCTGGACCACATTATTGAGCCGGTCATAGGTCTTGAACACCCGCTCGAAGATCTTATAGACAAACTTGGCAATGAACAGAAGACCGAATGCCAGCAGCGGCAGGACCACACAGTAGACAATGCACAGCCGGGGGCTGATCTTGAAGGCATTGAAGGTAGCCAGGATCAGCATCATAGGGCAGCGCACCGCCATGCGGATCATCATCTGAAAGGCCATCTGAATTTGCGCCACATCGCTTGTCAGGCGGGTAACGATGGAAGATGAAGAAAACTTGTCGATGTTGGCAAAATCGAAGGTCTGGACCTTGTAGAACATATCATGGCGCAGATTCCGGGCAAAGCCGGTGGCAGCATAAGACGCAGACACTGCTGAGACAATACCGAAAATCAGAGACAGCAGCGAATATGCCACCAAGATCAGGCCGTATTTCAGCACCACATTCATGTCTCCCTTTTCCACACCGTAGTCCACGATCTGGCTGAGCACACCGGGGATCTTGGTCTCCATATATACTTCACCGATCATAGAAATGGGGCTTAACAGGGTAGCCCATTTAAATTCCCGGATACACCGGGCCAGTCGTTTGATCATTTCTTGCGATTCCTCCTGAGGCTTTTACCCATAGCTTACTTATGGAATATTTTAACACATAAGCTTTTCTTTAGCAATACAGATCAAAAAGAGTTTACAAATGTTTTTATTCTTTTGCGGGATTCTTATCCAATTAAAAGAGCGTGCCGATCGGCACGCTCTTTCGTATGTATTTGAATTAAGCTTCCAGGTTGATACCGGTCTCCTTGTCGAAAATGTGGCAGTTGTTGCCGCCAAAATCGAACTTGATCTCAGTGCCCATGGCCATAGCCTTCACTTCATCGTGGGTCATGTTCATGGTGTTAACAACGATGATCACATCCTGGCCAACTGCGCTGACGTGCAGGTGGACAGAGGAGCCCATCATTTCGCTGACTTCGATCTTACCGGTTACACCCTCGCTCTCCAGGGTGATGTGCTCAGGACGAACACCCAGAGTGATCTCCTGCTCAGCAACATTGTTGGCAGCCAGAGCAGCCTGCTTCTCGTCGGACAGGACAACAGTGTGGCCGCCCAGCTCAACAGCGTACTTACCGTCAGCCTTGACGAGCTTTGCGTTAAAGAAGTTCATCTGAGGTGCGCCAATGAAGCCTGCAACAAACAGGTTGTAGGGATGATGGAACACTTCCTGAGGTGTGCCGATCTGCTGGATGAAGCCGTCCTTCATGATAACGATACGATCGCCCAGCGTCATAGCCTCGGTCTGGTCGTGGGTAACGTAGATGAAGGTGGTATCGATACGGCTGCGGAGCTTGATGATCTCAGCACGCATCTGGTTACGCAGCTTTGCGTCCAGGTTACTAAGGGGCTCGTCCATCAGCATGACCTTGGGATCACGGACGATCGCACGGCCAATGGCAACACGCTGACGCTGACCGCCGGACAGAGCCTTGGGCTTACGGTCCAGGTACTGGGTAATGTCCAGGATAGCAGCAGCTTCCCTAACCTTACGGTCCAGCTCGTCCTTGGGAGTGTGGCGCAGCTTCAGAGCAAATGCCAGGTTATCATAAACTGTCATGTGAGGATACAGCGCATAGGTCTGGAAGACCATGGCGATGACGCGATCCGTGGGGGCCACGTCGTTCACACGGACGTCGCCAATGATCAGGTCGCCTTCGGTGATCTCTTCCAGACCTGCGATCATACGCAGAGTGGTGGACTTACCGCAGCCGGAAGGACCGACCAGAACGATAAATTCCTTGTCAGCGATCTCCAGGTTGAACTCCTGAACCGCAACAACACCCTGATCAGTGATCTGCAGATTGGCCTTTTCCTTGCCATCATCTACAGGCTCATGCTTCTTTGCCTTTTTCTTCTTCTTTTCCTCATCAGGCAGGTAGGGGTAGATCTTCTTGATGTTCTTCATGGATACAGTTGCCATACTTTTACGACTCTAAGCATACCGACTCCTCGCATATGCCCTCACCGCCGCCGGTGTTCAGCGTGCGGCATTACGACAGGTCTCCACACTGCCGTACCGTGAGTCTACGGTGTTATTATTCCTCCTTTATTTTGCACGGGGTTCCTATTTCGTGGAGTAGTTGCCCCATGTTGGGATGGTATAATAATACCATAAATAGGGCAAGTTTCCAACTGTTAATTTGCACAGTTTTACTTGCCCTATTTTGTGTATTTTGACAGGTTTTTACCGGAGCTCAAAAGAACCGTCCTGCGGACATTCCAAAGTACAGCCGTAATAAGCAGTCATGGCACGGGCCAGATGCTCTGCATCCTTCACACCGGCTGTTTCCCATGCGGAGTGCATAGCAAGCTGGGCAAGGCCGATGTCTGCTGTGGGCACGGAGATCTGGGTCAAGGAGATCCTTCCCAGTGTGCCGCCGCCGGGCAGGTCCGCCCGGTTGTAATATGTCTGCACCGGCACATCTGCCATGGCGCACACCTTGCGGAACACCGCAGCCGCTGCACCGTCCGTGGCATACCGCTGGGAAGCGTTGAATTTCAGCACCACACCGCCGTTCATCACCGGCGCATTGGCCGCGTCTGCATACTCAGGATGATTGGGATGGATCGCATGGGCATTGTCTGCAGAGACCATAAAGGACTGGCTCAGCAGCCGCTCCATATCCAGCTTCATGCTTTGGCAGATCCGTTCCAGCACGCTGGGCAGCAGGCAGGCTGCCGCACCCTGGGTGGAATTAGAGCCTACCTCCTCGCTGTCGAACACACACAGCACCGGAATGGAGCTGCTTTCCTTTGCCGCAAGGAAGCCCTTGGTGCAGCACCATGCACATTCCAGATCATCCAGGGCTGCCGCGGAAATATATTCCTCCTCCGCGCCCCAGACAGAAGCCTTCTGGCGCAGATACAAATACAGGTCATGGCCCAGGATCTTACCGCCGGCAGCTTCCTGCAGCATCTCATCCAGCTTGCCTGCCGCCTGCTCACCGCCCACCAGCGGCAGGGTGTCCACCGCCACATTCCAGTTGTAACCCTCATTGCACTTCCGGTTCATGTGGATGGCCACATTGGGGATCACCAGCAGATCCCGATCAATATCGACAAGCCGGCTCTCAACACCGGTCTCTGTCTCCACCAGCACCCGACCGGCAATGGACAACGGCCGGTCCAGCCATGTGGAAATGATCATTCCTCCATAAGGCTCCGTAGCCAGGCGGGTATACTTTCCGGTCAGCTCTCCGTTTTCCTTCACCTTAAACGCAGGGTGATCCGAATGACTGGCGCTCATCAGAAATCCCCGGGGACGATCCTGAGGGATCCGGAACGCGACCACCGCACTGCCCCCTCTGGTCAGATAATACTTCCCACCGGGGACCAGCTTCCAGCTTTGGCTCTCCCTGAGCTTTTCATAGCCAGCGCTTACAAGCATCCGCTCCAACGCTTCAGCGGCATGATAAACGCTGGGACTGGAATCCAGAAATTCTTTCAGTTCGCAAATCGTGGTATTCATAATACATTCTCCCTTTTTGTGGGGTCTTATTTTTTATATTGTAGCCGATTTCCGGTCATCAGTCAACCGCACATCGAAAAAGTTATCCACAGGTCGAATTTTGTCAAAATGTTTGGATTTTTCGGAGTTTGTGAGAAAACTGTCTGATTTTGTCGAACGAATATTCTTGTTTTTCCTTGCAAAAGCGCCCATATTGTGCTAAATTATATTTGTCGCAGCGAGGCAATATCTTTGCCATGGGGAATTATCCTTTAAAGGAGAGGAAGTTATGGACAAGCACACCACTGTAATCATCGCAGACAACTCAGAAGAATTTTGCAGCGCACTATTGGCCAGCCTGCAGCGGTCCGAGGGCTTTCAGGTGCTGGGAACAGCCAACGACGGAGAACAGGCGATCCGCATGATCAACGAGCGGAAGCCCAATGTTTTGGTTCTGGACATGATGCTGGCAAAAAAGGACGGCATCAGCGTTCTGAGAGCCATCTCGAGCCTCCAGCCACGACCTGTTGTGCTGGCTACATCCGGATTTATCACCGACTATGTTGCATCGGCAGCCGCCAATCTCGGTGTGCGGTATCTGATGCTCAAGCCCTGTGATATGACTGCACTGGTAGAGCGGCTGGAAGAGATCCGCGGCGGGGAGAGCCAGCGGCAGACTCTGACACGGCCGGGCGGCCAGCCCAACATTGAAACACTGGTTACCAACATCATTCACGAGATCGGTGTCCCCGCACATATCAAGGGCTATCAGTACCTGCGGGAGGCTATTATCATCGCTGTGGAGGATATGGATGTGATCAATGCCATCACCAAGGTCCTGTACCCCCAGGTGGCAAAGACCTTCCAGACCACCCCCA
>CAYLNV010000065.1:0-6434 GCA_964385085.1 uncultured Oscillospiraceae bacterium | reverse complement strand
TCTTCCGCTCCAGAATATCACTTTCTGCTTCCTGCAGCAGCTCCAGCTTCTGGATTAGTGCCTTATAGTACCAGGAGAGGTTTTCGTATGCAGATCGGGCAGAACGGATATCTGCTTCACTTTCTACGGTGATCTCGGATTCAGCGATTTTTACGATCATCTGATCCACTTCTTCTGCGATTGCCCAGTCTTCATCCGTTACATTCAGCGGCAGCATTTTCAGGGTGGTGTCAAAGCCGTAGTAAAGGTTTCCATCCTCACCCAGCACCATAAAGTTACTTTCGGGAATGTCGGACATAATGCGCTCATTGCTCTTGACCTTTATGCTGCCGATCTCAGCATCCCAGTTTTCCAGCTCGATGCGCTGCATACCGCCGTTACCGTGGAAGGATGCGTAGATGTAATTCCGCTCCATGTCGAACAAAATTGTCTTGGGGAACCAGTTGTTTGTGCCGCTGTCAGCATAGGTGCTCTTATCGAAGGAAATAACCTCCTGCACATCGAATTTCTTAGTTTCCTTATCGTAGGTAAAGCAGAACAGTGTCTCAGAAACCATACTCCAAATTCTGCCGTTTTCTTCGATGTTGGGATCGGGAACAACGCAACGCACATGGTTGACAGGACTTGCAAGACCGGAGATGTAATCTCTGGGGTCAAGGACTGCCACTGTTTCGTGGTTTATATAGTCGAATACAAATACCACAGCTGAGTACGCATATCCTGCGCCGGAACCGCCGGTACCGGTGGTAGTGCCGTAAAGGAGCTTATCGTGATAAGCCAGGGACATAATAGAGCCGTTTTCCACAGGATTGCGGGTAAACTTCCAGCGACCGGTGCGGGTATCGTACACTACAATACCACCGCCCTGGAGGCTGGTATCCGGGGTGGTACCGGCGAATACATATCCATCGCCTGCTGCCAGGCAGTGGACACGCTTCTGGCCGGTCTCCTCGTGGTCTAAGCGCCAGCGCTGGATCAGTTCGTTCTTTTCACCCAGTTCCGGATCGGGATAAATTTCATTGAGGGTGGTGGAAGAATAGTTGCCTGCGTAAAGCTTACCCTCGTACCAGATCTGGGTGTCCGTCTGTCCGCCGGTCTTATAGTAATACTCCACCTTGCCCAGCTCTGTGTTATAAACCGCGCACAGCTCGGTATTAAATGCGCCATAGGAGAACCGGTTGGAGCCTTCCTCCCAGCTTATAAAGCCACGGACTTTTGCGCTGCCGTCTGCGTGCTCCGGCTTCATAATGTCATCCATGGAGCTGTGCTCCTGGGTAACCAGATTGTAGTACTTGGGGCTTGAACTACTATAGGTGATCAGGCAGGGATCGCCGTCAATGGTAACCAGACCGGTACCGTAGGAGTTGTAAGAGCAGGTACGGAAGCCGGTAAAGCTGTTGCCGGAGCCAGGGGTCTTAGAGAAGGTCTTGGTGGCAACATCGTATTCGTACAGACCGTAGCCCTGGATAGAGCCATAATACTTGCCGTCAATGTTCTCAGAGAAGCCATTTAACAGGTTAGCCCAAACACCTTCTATCTCGATCAGCTCCAGGGTTTCCGGATCCATAGCAACAAATGCGCCCATATAAGAGCCGCCAATTACAAGATAGTCATCTTCCAAAAGGTTGGCTGTTTGGCAATAGGTGGCAGTGCCCATCAGGTGGGAAATATCCTGCTTTGCCACGATCTCACCGGTAGAGGTATCCATTTTGAAAACGATATGTTCTGTCTCGCCATTGGCAACGGCATACAGGAAGCCGTCACGGCAAGTCATTGCTCTCAGGTTGAGCTGATAACCACAGGGCTGACCCCAGTAGGTAAATTCCTTGGTGTTAATATCGTAGGAAACGATCTGAGCGCCGTAGTGAGTACCCAGCCAAATAATACCGTTTTCATCCACGGCGATACCGTCGATAACATTGCTGCACTCACCGATGCCCTCAGCGGTGGAAATGGTATTGGACTCCCAGTACTCCATAGTAATGGGGTCATAAACATGGACCCGACCGCCAGTGCCAACGGTATAGACATTGCCTTCGGGGCCAACTGCCATATTTCTGGAGTAGGTACTGGTGGTATAGACGGTATCTACCAGCTCATAGGTATCCAGGTCATAGACCAGGGTATAGCCGCCTTCCATAGGCATAAACATCCAGTCGTGGCCGTTGACCACGGTGGTTGCGCCAAAGGCGCCCGCTTCAAAGACAGGGATCGCATTTTCCACAACGGTAACGGGCTGTACCTGCTTTTCTTCCTCTTTCGTTTCATAACTGACAATGCCCCGCTCCATAACGATCTGGGACATATTCATATAGCAGTAGCGGGAGTTAAAGCGGGACTTTTCATAGGCTTCAATTACCAGGATATATTCCTTGCCAGCTTCAAAATTCCAGTAGCCAACGAAGGAGGTAGAGCCGTCCACGATGGCACTGCTGCCGTCATCGTTGCCCAGGTAGACCTTACCCACCCGGTTTTCCGGGTCGGTGGCTTCCCATATCTTGTCGATATCCGTATCCGCAGGCAGGATATACATTGCGATCGTACCGCTGTTTGCGGTGGTGGCATGGTTCAGGGTAATGGTGAAATCACCGCTGCCGGGGCTCTTGATCTTCAATGCCATCCAGCTATCCGGGGTGCTGTACAGACGCATACCGGTTGTGCGGTAGAAACGGATGCCGGTGGTGGGATCGTAGTCCGTTGCTGGAGTAGAGCCGGAGAGGCCATCGCTGCCGTTGTACCACTTCCAGTTCATAGTGCCGTTTGCCCAGCGGGCATTCATATCGTCGATCACATCGGGCATATAGAGCTTGGATTCGGAATAAATGCCGTCCATAGCATCGTTCAGGTCCAGATCGTACACAACACCGTTGTAGGTAGTGCCGTGCTTGATCGAGCCGTCAGCTACCAGACCGTCCTTGGTCAGCTCCACCTGGCTTAGGAAGAAGGCTGTACCCTTTGTAAATTCAAATACCAGCAGGTACTCATCCTCCATACCGAAGGTGTATTCACCCAGGTAGAAAGTGCCGTCCTCATCCACCAGTGCATTGGATACCAGCAGGTTATCCTGGGTCATCAATGCCTTGATCCCTGCATCATCCAGCACCAGGGTGTTCTTCAAGGGGGCGATGTACACATTCATACACACAACGCTTGCACCGTCGGTAACAAGGCGCACATCGTAGGTGTCTGTGCCGGGATTTTCAATACGGAAGGCAACAAAGCTATCTTCAATAGACTTAAAGTTGCTGGTCTTGGTACGGATCCGGTAGGCATTTTCACGGAAGGTCATATCGGTCATACCTTTGCCATTGCCCTCGTAGACCCAATGGAGCTTGCCTTCTGCGTACCACTGGGCAACCTGTGCCTTGGCGCTGATACCGCCGCTTTCCAGGCGGTTGGCGATGCCTTTCTTCAGGAAACGCTCATCAATCGCGCCCAGGTCGAAGTCAAGAACCATCTTGTCGGTGGCAGGAATGGGCTGCTTTTCTGCCCAGGGCTCAAGCTGCAGGCGGCCAAGTGTCCAGTAATCCTTATCGCTGTTTGCCGCCACAGTGTGCTTAACGATCAGGAAATAATCGCCGGCTTCTAAGCTGACCTTTTCCTTTACCGCAACGGCAGTGGCGCTCTTAAGTGCTCCGATCAGCAGGTTTTCTGCAGTCATTGCCTTGGAAACATCCAGACCGGCAGTTGCTTTTACAAAGTAAATATCAGCAGTATTTGTACCGCTGCCGGTAAGCATCAGGTTATATTCCCCTGCAGCAGGCACGCTCAGGCGGAATGCCGCCCAATCGCCCACTGCGCCATAGATACGCAGACCGCCTGTCCGAAGCATCAGGTTCTCCAATTCCTTGCCGTTCTGGAAGGAGCCCTTTTCATAGACCCAGTCTATATAACCGGCAGCATACATACTGGCAAGATATGCCTGTGTGGTCATCTGCTTGCCGTTTGCATCCAGAATCACATTTCCGCTCTTATCCTTTGCGCTGTTATTATAGGTAACTACATTCAAGCCAGCGCAAATGGTGGGATAGTTTGTGATCACATCGAAAGTGAAGTCGCCGTCCTTATCCGGCTCGGGAGGAACGATCTCTTCTTCCTCGGGCAGATCATCGGGAGTTTCCACATCGTCTGCTGTGTCGGAGGGGGTCAGGGTCAGGGTGTCCAGGTGGGCATACCGGCAGGTGTCGTCCGTGCGCTCTCTGAGCACGATCACATATTCGCCGGATGCATCGAAGGTGTAGCCGTTACGAATGGTGTAGGAAGCTTTGCTTTCGTCGTAGGTAAGAGAGCCTGCATAGTTCTCTTCACTTAAGATTTCGTTGATCTGGGCAGTGTTGTTTGCGGCGGGGTTGTAATCCTCGTAGGCGGGGAAGATGTACAGATCCAGAATATCGCCGGTTGCGATGTGATTAGAGTCACTGCCGGGGAGCATAGACAGGTCGATCTTATAAATGCCTGCCGCCTTCACATCGATCCGGAAAGCGACCCAGCCTGCCTTGCCGTCAGTGACATTGCCAAGGCTTACACGCAGGCCGTTCTGATTGGCAACCTCTACGAAGTAGTCCGCACCCATCTTGCCGGACTGCTCGGAATCTACACCCTCAACGCCCCAGTTGATAGTGCTCGGGAAGGCGGTGTTAAACCACTTGAAGGGATTGTATACAGCAGCACCTTCCGCCTTATAAAGGTTATGGGCAGGAACTTCTGTTACGGACAGCTTATCCTTCAAAAATGCCATATAAGTGTCATTGGCATAGAGCTTGAAATCGAAGCTGTGAGGTACGGGATTTAATGCCTCAGGGGCAGTGGTGGTCTCCTCGGGGGCAGTGGTGGTCTCCTCAGGGGCGGTGGTCGTTTCCTGAGGAATTTCCTCTGCAACCGCAGTGAAGCTCAGCTTTGAGATCCGGAAATATTGGTTGCCATCCTGGGCTGTTGTCTTAAGGACTACAATGTAGTCCCCACCGGAAAGCGCCTTATCCTCTGCCAAAACTGCTGTTGCAGTAACATCTGCCTTCAGCAGGTTTTCTTCGGTCAAGCCGGCAGAAATGTCCAGATCCTGACTGTCGGGAATCAGGTATGCCGCAACCGTATTGCCGCCGCCTGTGCTGGTAATGGCAATATCGTACAGACCCTGGGTAATGCCGGACAGACGGAAAGCGATCCAGTTATTGGCTGCACCGTACAGGCGCAGACCCTCCCCTGCCCGAATGCGGATCTGGGGAACTTCCCCGGTGTCGCTTCCTTCATACTTCCAGTTCAAGGTGTCCGGATACAAAGATGCCATATAATCGGCTACCGTAGCGGAATTGTAGCTATTGGTATAATATTTTCCGCTAACACCGCTGCACTGGGCGGCATAATCATTGACCACATCAAACTTAAAATCCACATCTTCGCCTAAAACTTCCGGTGCGGTAGTTTCCACAGGGGATGTTGTCTGGGTTGCAGTTGTTCCCTCCGGTGCGTTTGCCACGGGGGTCAGGGTCAGGTCCTTAATGGACATGGCCTTATCGCCACCTACAGATTTATGCTTGATGACCAGAATGAATTCTTCGCCGCTGAGCTCCAAACTATCGGTCTTAATGCCGGTAGTGGTAACTGTACCGCCGAACAGGGGTGTTGCAGCAGCCAGTGCAGCATCCAGATCGTCGGTTGCGGGCAGCAGATAGATATCCGCTGTATTGGAGATCTTAGAAATATTCAGAGAAACATTATAAGTAACAGGCTCTGTGGTGGGAGCTTTCAGGCGCAGAACCATCATTGCATCTGCGTTGGCAGAATAGCTGCGTAAGCCCTCGTTTTTTCTGAAGTTGCTGGCTGTGAGCTTATATGCGCTCTCATCCACCCACCAGTTGAGCGTACCGCCTGCATACAAGCCTTCGATCAGCTTTGTATAGGTGGCATAGGTGGTGTCAGTTGTGCCGTTGGCAAGCGTTACCGAATCCTTAAGTCTTAACTTTTGCCAGGTATAGCCTGCGATCGTGGCATCTGTGCTTCCAGCCAGATCGAAGTTGTAGGTAGTGGTGCCCGGCTGGGTGGAATCTTCCGCAAAGGTCGCGGGGACCACGAATGACAGCAGCATACACACCAGCATAACGGCTGCCATCAGACGTTTGAAGGCCTTTTTCATAATGTTTCCTCCTAATAAAAAATATGGTAAAAATGCATAATAATTTTCGGTGAAAGTCCCTATTCTTTTACAAGTATCACATTGCATTTTAACTATATCATAAGCAATCGCATTCTTGCGATGTAAAATAGTCTCGTTTTTGAGGTCTGCAAAAAATCAAAAGAAGAACCGATCACAAAGGCGACCCCCCGGCATTTGTCAAATTTCTGTTTGACGACTAGTTGTAAACATTGCAACCAGCTATCGTATCTCCACGTCTTTGCGGGCCGCGAGCCTGAGCGCCGCCTGTGGCGGAAAAAGCGAT
>CAYLNV010000064.1:0-6518 GCA_964385085.1 uncultured Oscillospiraceae bacterium | reverse complement strand
GAACGTGGCCTTGCCGTTATCGATCATTTCCCGGATCTCTTCTTCGTTGGTTACCTGAGCGATCAATCCGCGGGCAACCAACTCATCATACAGTTTCATATTTTCTTCCTCCTGAAGGTTATTCGCACAGCATTTCCTCTGCGCTCTTTAGTGTGTTTTCAGTAATATTTGCACCGCCGATCATCCGAGCCAATTCCCTTTTTCGGCCTTCGAAATCCAGCGGTTCAACAACAGTGTAAGTACGGCCATTCCGCTCTTCCTTGAATATCAGGAAATGGGTGCTTGCCAAAGCTGCCAATTGGGGCAAATGGGTTACGCACAGGACCTGCTTGGTCCTTGCAACGCTTCTCAGCTTTTCCGCAACCTTTTGGGCTGCCCGTCCGGAAACACCGGTATCCACCTCATCGAAGATCAGCGTAGACACCAGATCCTGCTCTGCCAGTACATTTTTCATAGCCAGCATAATGCGGGCAAGCTCACCGCCCGAGGCCACTTTGCTCAGCGGCTTCATGGCTTCACCGGTGTTGGCAGACATATAAAATGCCACCCCATCCGCACCGTTTCCGGTCAGCTCTGTTTCCGTAAAATTGCAGGCGAATTGGACTTTCGGCATATCAAGCTGTGAAAGCTCCGTCAGGATGCGCTGCGACAGGGTCTCCGCGCCTTTCTCACGGCTTTTCCGAAGCGCAAAAGCCGCATCCCAGGCCGATCTTTCCGCCTGCTTCAGCTTTTGCTTCAGCCGTTCCAGATGATCGTCTGCAAATTCGATGTCATCCAGCTCCTGCTTTGCATTTTCAAGATACTCCAGAATATCCTCGCAGGTCGCGCCGTATTTGCGGCGAAGGCGATGGATCACATCCAGTCTTGCCTCGATCTGTTCCAATTCATCTGCGGAATAGGAAAGGTCATCTCTGGCATCCCTAGCCTCTTCTGCAGCATCCTGCACCTGATACATAAGGTCTGCTATTTTTTCATGAAGCGCAGAATAAGCGTCCGTGTAACGGGACAACCTTGACAATTCGCGCTCTGCTTCGGCAAGCATAGCAGCCGCGCCGTCCGAATCCTCGCCGCCATAAAGAAGCTCCACTGCAGCATGGATGCCATCGCTCAGCTTCTCTGCATTTTGCAGGATCTTTCTTCGGCTTTCCAGTGCTTCGTCTTCGCCTGCGCTTAGATCTGCCTTGGTGATTTCCTCGATCTGATAACGCAAGGTCTCCATGCGACGCAGTTTTTCGCTCTCATCCATGGTCATATGATCGATCTGATTACGCAACTGGGAAACTTCCGTATATTTTTGTGTGTAATCCTGTAACAGCGCTTCGTTGTCCGCAAAAGCATCCAAAAATGCCAGATGGTTGCTTTCGTCAAATAAGGAAGCAGAATCGTGCTGTCCGTGGATGTTGATCAACTGGATTCCCAGCCTTCGCAAGATCGAGACCGTAACCAGCGTGCCGTTTACGCGGCAAATATTCTTGCCGTCCAAATACACTTCTCGCTGAATGATGGTCTCCGGATCATAAGGAACACCGTTTTCCTCAAACCAGTCAAGCTCCGGTACATCCGCAAAGACTGCCCGGACAGAGGCTTTCGCAGTGCCTGTCCGAATCATATCCCGATAGGCACGTTCACCAAGAACAGCGCTGATGGCATCGATCACAATGGATTTACCCGCACCGGTTTCACCGGTCAGGATATTAAATCCAGCGTCAAAGGAAATGTCAGCGCACTCAATGACCGCAATATTCTCTATATGCAGAAGACTCAGCATGCCAGGATCCCCCTTAATTCAGTAAATTTTTGATCTCACCGCAAAACGCAGCCGCGGCATTATTATCCCGCATGATCACCATGACTGTATCATCACCGGCCAGAGACCCAACAACAGAATGAAGACTCATGGCATCGATCGCAGAACCGGCAGCGGATGCAAGACCCGGTAAGGTGCGGATCACGATAATGTTCTGGGCATAGTCAAATCCAATGACACATTCCCGGAAAATGGTATTCAGTCTTGAAGAAAAAGAACCGCTGATCTCTGTAGAAGAAGTGGTATAGCGGTAAGTTCCCAGGCTGGTCAGCTCCTTGACGATCCGAAGCTCCTTAATATCGCGAGAGATCGTTGCCTGTGTGCCCCGGAAGCCTTCCTGCTGCAGTGCTGCTAAAAGCTGTTCCTGCGTCTCCACATTTCGATTAGAAATGATCTCTATAATTTTTGCTTGTCTTTGACTTTTCAATTACTTCACCTCAAACAATTCTGAATTTATGATTTACTACATCATAAAAACTACGGTCCTTCAACCGAACCAGCCGTGTGGTCAGATCCGACTTGCGGATCGTAATCACGTCGCCCATATTAACGCGCAGAGCCTTACCTCCGTCAACAGATAAATACGCGTTCTGTCTTGCGTTCTGGGTCAGCTTTACTGTAATGACCCGCTTATCCGATGCAACCATGCAGCGGCTGACCAGATCATGGGCGCAAATGGGTGTAACAAGAATACTGTGTGCCTCCGGCTCGATGATCGGTCCACCGGCAGACAGGCTATATGCAGTAGAACCGGTTGGTGTTGCAATAACCACACCATCGCCACCACATTCCATTGCCTGAACACCGTCGCAGGAAATCGCAGTATGAATAATGCGTGCGATCGCGCCCTTGGTAATGACTGCATCGTTCAGGCAGATATCATGGAAAATGATATCCCGATCACGAAGAACGGTAACATCCAGCATCATGCGGTTTGCAATAGAATATTCTCCTGTAGCCAGGCGGGACAGCAAAGACATTTCACTGCTTTCCAGTTCTGCCATAAAGCCCATTGTTCCAATATTCACACCCAGCACCGGTACATTATGGCGGGTAGCCGCTTTTGACATATGAAGGATCGTGCCATCACCGCCAAAGCAGATCACCATAGAGGCATTGGGCAGCTCCCGATCCAGCCGGGAGAAATATATATCCTTCGGCAAGGCAAAGCTTTTATCGACCATAAAAGGCAGGCAGACCCGGGTCTGTATGCCAGCTTCCTTTAAAACAGCCATAGCTTCACGGAGGGTCTTGAAGTCCTTATCCCGATATGGATTTGGTGTCAGAATGACCTTGTTCATCTTTCTTACCCTTTCAGCGTTTCATGGGCCTGGGCAACTACCTGCGCTGTATCCGGCTGGATACCAGGCTTGTCTGCCAATGTTAAATGGCCCAGAAACTCAATATTCCCCTCCGGGCCCTTCACAGGCGAAAAGGTCAGGCCCAGAATGTTAAATTCCAATTCATTGGCAAGTGCCACAAAATTGTCCAGTACTTCCTTGTGGGTCTCCGGCTCACGGACAACACCTTTCTTGCCAACCTTTTCTTTTCCTGCCTCGAACTGGGGCTTGATCAGGCACAGGACCTGACCGGTAGGCTTCAGGAAGGTTTTGATAACAGGAAGAACGATCTTTAAGGATATAAAGCTCACATCGATCACAGACAGGTCCAAGGGCTCTCCCAATTGCTCCGGTGTTACATAGCGCACATTGGTACGCTCCATCACTACCACCCGGGGATCGGAGCGAATCTTCCAATCCAACTGGCCGTAGCCAACATCAATGGCGAACACCTTACTCGCACCCTGCTGAAGCAGGCAATCAGTAAAGCCGCCTGTGGAAGCACCGGAATCACTGCATACGAATCCCGTCGGATCAACACCAAAATCCCGCAGTGCCTTTTCCAGCTTCAGACCGCCTCTGCTAACATACGGACAGCCGCCGCTGCGAACTTCTATACTCGCGGTTTCCTCAAAGGAAGTACCTGGCTTATCAGCCTTCTGACCGTCCACATATACGAGACCACTCATAATAATAGCCTGTGCCTTGGTGCGCGTGTCAGCATGACCTTGCTCTACCAGAAGCACATCCAAACGCTTCTTGATCTTCATTGATTGCGCACCTCCTGAACAAAATCAGCGATCGCCTGTCCGCTCAAACCATAATGCCCATACAGCCGGTCGATCGATCCATGCTGAACAAATCGGCAGCCAAGGTCCAAACCTTCCACACGACAGTCGTGCTTGATTTTTCTCAATTCATAGGAAAGGGTATCCCGGATACCGCAGTTTCCGCTGATCTCCTCAACAACAACCACCGGCACATTCTGAGCCATTTGCTCCAGGATCGCCTTCACAGGAAGGGGTTTTACGGTCAGCAGCCGCAAGACGGTTGCTTCTATCCCCTGGTCTGAGAGGACTTCAGCAGCGTTCATCGCATTTTCCAGCATTGTACCATAACAAATAATGGTTGCACCCTTTCCTTTACGATGACAGGTTAACAAACCATCCTCTGCAATACTTCCCACATCCGTCCATGCAGACTCCGTATAACTTCTGTTTCCGCCACGGGGATAGCGGACAGCCACCGGCCCATTATGACAAGAAACGCTCCAGCGAAGCATATCAGCTTGCTCCTGCAGGGAAGCCGGGCAAAGAATGGTCATATTGGGTGCTTGGCGCAGAAATCCCACATCGTAAATACCGTGGTGGGTCTCTCCGTCCTCACCCACAAGGCCAGCTCTGTCCACCGCAAAAACCACGTGCAGATTCAGCATACAGACATCCTGTAGGATCATATCATAGCCACGCTGCAGGAAGGTGGAATACAATGCGATCACCGGCACCATCCCCTGCTTTGCAAGACCACCTGCCATAGAGATCGCATGTTCCTCTGCAATACCCACATCAAACATACGGTTTGGGTATTGGGTCTTAAACTCCAACAATCCCGTTCCGCCGGGCATAGCTGCGGTAATGGCGCACACCTTCTCATTCTGTTCAGCCAATTCGACCATCGTACGGCCAAAGCTTGCAGAAAATGTATCTCCCGACTTTCTGAGAGGTTCGCCGGTAGCCGGATCAAATGCGCCAATGCCATGAAACAGCTTGGGATGCTCCTGTGCGTGCGCATATCCTCTGCCCTTTTGGGTGATCACATGAAGCACCACAGGCCGGCTCATATCCCTGGCAGTCTGCAAAAGTGATATCAGATTCTCAGTATCATGTCCGTCCACAGGTCCAAAATAGGTAAATCCCATGCTTTCAAAGATCGTCGTTGGGATCAGCATCCGACGCAGACGGTCTTTTATATTGCGGGTAAAGTGATAAACCACCTTGCCGCCGGGAATTCTATTCAAAAAATTCCGGTATTGCTGCTTGATGCCAAGATACCGTTCCTTGGTACGAAGCTGTCGAAGATGGGATGCCATACCACCAACATTGCGATCAATAGACAGCTCATTGTCATTGAGAATAATGATCATAGGTTCACCGCTGACCGCAGCATCATTCAGGCCCTCATAGGCCATACCGCCAGTAGCAGCACCATCGCCCATAAGGGCCACAACATGATAGTCCTCGCCCTGTAATGTCCTCGCTCTCGCCATACCCAGCGCAATGGAAACAGAACTGGAAGCATGACCGGCAACAAAAGCGTCAGAATCACTTTCATCCGGTTTCGGAAAACCAGCTATGCCGCCAAATTGCCGCAACGTGTTAAAATCCGCCCGGCGGTTTGTCAGCAGCTTATGGATATAAGACTGATGACCAACGTCAAATACCAGGCGGTCCTTTTGCGTGTCAAAAACGGTCTCTATTGCCACAGTCAGCTCAACGACACCCAGATTGGATGAGACGTGCCCACCGGTCTGGGCCACGCTGGAGATCAGGTAATCCCGAAGCTCGTCGCAAAGGACGCTGCGCTGCTGGGCATTCAGGTTTGCCAGGTTCTGGTGGCCATAGATATTTTCTAATATACTCACAGGCAACACGACCTTACTTCTTTTTTCTCTGGAGCAATCTAGGCAGATTATGCAATCCCCAAATCATCTTACCGACATTTTGAACGATCTTGGTGCAGGAACGGATCGCAAATGTCTTACCGATGGCCTTACCGCCAACGGTCAAGCCCGCAACCAGTGCAGACATAAACAGTGCCACAAGCTGCGGCCAGGAAAACTCAACATGATCCACGATCTGAATTGCAATTGTGGCAGATGCAGAACCGGAAATAACACCGCAGATATCGCCTACCACATCGTTGCAGATGGAGCTGACCCGCTCCGCATTCCGCAAAAGCCGAATGGCCTCCAATGCTCCCGGCACTTTCCGTGCCGCCATGGAATGGAAGGGCTTTTCATCAGCGGATGTAACAGCCACACCGATCACATCAAAGATAATACCAACCAAAACGATTGCCAGCAGGATCAGAAACGCTACAGTCATCGTGCTGGCAGACATAATTGCGTCAGAAACGAACGAGATCGTTCCCGACACAAGGACGGTGATTATAAAAATTTTAACGACCCAAAGGATCGTTTTGCTGCGTTCCTTTTGCGACGCAGATGGGTCCGATTTAGACAAAGGAATTATCCCCTTTTATTATTTTAAATGACGGCAGCAGGCAGGATAAATCTTACGGCTTAGGTCGGGTTGGTTTTCCCCGGACAGAACCTGCCGTTGCCGCGCAGGCCGTTTCCGTTTGATCTGTCC
>CAYLNV010000063.1:0-6527 GCA_964385085.1 uncultured Oscillospiraceae bacterium | reverse complement strand
TGCCGGTTACCCGGGGTCAGAAGACCGATAAGGAGAAGTTCAACGGTGCGGAAGCTACCTATACCATCGAGTGCATGATGCACGACCGGAAAGCGTTGCAGGCCGGCACTTCCCACTACTTTGGCGACGGCTTCGCCAAGGCCTTTGACATTACCTTTACCGACAAGAACAATCAGCGGGTCAACCCCCACCAGACCTCCTGGGGTGTATCTACCCGCCTGATCGGTGGCATTATTATGACCCATGGCGATAATAACGGCCTGGTCCTGCCGCCTAAGATCGCACCTATTCAGGCAGTGGTCCTGCCCATCGCCCAGCATAAGCCCGGTGTTCTGGAAGCGGCCGAGGAGCTGAAGAACCGGCTGACGGCTGCCGGCTTCCGTGTGAAGGTGGACGATTCCGATAACTCCATGGGCTGGAAGTGTGCTGAGTATGAAATGAAGGGTGTGCCCCTGCGTGTGGAGTGCGGTCCTCGGGATCTGGAAAACGGCCAGTGTGTCCTGGTCCGTCGGAACGATGGCGAAAAGACTGTGGTGGCGCTGACCGATCTGGAAAAGGCTGTGGAAGAGCAGCTTGCCCTGGTCCATAAGGGTATGTACGAAAAGGCTAAGAAGAACCTGGAAGACCATATTTACGAGGCTCATTCTCTGGAGGAAGCCAAGCAGCTTCAGGAGGAGAACGGAGGCTTTGTGAAGACTATGTGGTGCGGCGAGCTGGATTGCGAGCTGAAGATGAAGGAAGTAGCCGGTATGTCCTCCCGCTGCATACCCTTCGAGCAGGAAAACCTTGGTGATACCTGCCCCATCTGCGGCAAGCCTGCCAAGAAGATGATCTACTGGGGTGTAGCATACTAAGAATAAAAAACAGAACCCTCACCGGTTTGGTGAGGGTTCTTGCTGTAAATAGGGAGTAGGGGCGACCTGTGGTCGCCTATAAGTTTTCTTCTGCTTTTAGCAGATATTTTAAGGGATTATTTTCAATATACATCCAAATTTCATTATAATCCTGCTGATTTTGTATTCCGTGATCGGAAAAAGACTTTTGCCAAATAGGTCTGCCGATTTGTTTGGAAGTCCATCGTTTCATTGAACCTACCACCGCTGACACCGTAGGGGCGGATATTATCCGCCCGTCAATGTTTGATTCAATACGCAATATCAAATGAATATGATCAGGTATAATGCAATATTTATCAAAGAATAGATTTTTATAATGGTTTGATATTTGCAAAATACCCTGTTTCACTATTTTACCTAATGAGGATAATGGCACATTTTCCGGGCGGATAATATCCGCCCCTACACCGTCCCAGAAGATTTTTTCTCGGTTTGGGGTGCAGACCGTAATAAAATATGCGCCTGGGGAGGAATAATCAAAATCTTTGACACGGATAGGCTTTCTCCTGGGAGAGCTTTCTGTACTTTTCAAAGGGAATCCCTCCTGAATTATTCCTCCATTTGGCTGATTGCATTTTGTGCGTGGATGAAATCCTTCAGATTTTCCAGTGCAATGTAGGTAGTGTGGCGGTGGCCTCTGCGGGTGTCGACCTGATCGTAGAAAAGAATCGTGCCGTTGCCGTTTCTGTGAACGTCAATTTCCATTGGTGGCAGATCCCTGCTATCATATATAGAGATCTTTCTGCCTTTTTTAATAATGAGCTTTTTGCTGGTGATGGCATAAAAGGTCTTGTTGCGTAAGTACGCTGTTTGAATGTGCCGCCCAACAAGCATATAAAGACCAATGCACACAATGGGCAAGCCCCAGAATATAATAAAAGGCTGTCCGCTTTGCAGTGCCATATATTCCCAGAAAAGAGCGAAACCGCAAACCATAATACTAAACGGCAGCAGAATCGTTTCCCTGCGGGTAATAATGTTGCCCTTTTCCGGTTTGCCTTTCCAGAGAACGGTTTCTCCGGGAAGAAGATAATTGTTTATAAATTGAAATTCCATATTTACCTCCTTGCCATTGGCAGAATTTGATTTGCGATCGTATTATAAAGAACATCCAGCTCTTCCTGTGTGCTATCCCGGCAGAGGGAAACACGGAAGGAGCTATCCATTGTTTCCGGAGATAAATTCATAGCAGTGAGCACATGGCTGCGGTGGCCCTTGGCACAGGCAGAGCCTGCAGACACGCAAATGCCCGCGTCCTGTAAAATGTTAATGGAATTTTGGGTAGGCACACCGGGAACGGAAAGGGAAAGAATATGGGGTGCATCGTGTGCACCGTTGATCGTTACCCCGTCTAGTTTACATAACTTTTCAACTAAACCGTCCAGCAATTCCTTTTCCCGCTGACTATCCTGCCGGAATGTGGCGGAAAGGGCAGCGCAGGCAGCAGCAAAACCAAAAATGGCAGGTGTACCCTCAGTGCCGCTGCGATAGCCGTTTTCCTGACCGCCGCCGATCAGCAGGGGAGGAAAAGACTTGAGCCGGGGGCTGATATACAGAGCGCCTGCACCCTTTGGGCCGTGGATCTTGTGGGATGAAACAGAGATCAGATCTGCCCCCAGGGTCTTGGCGGCAAAGGGAACCTTCAAAAATCCTTGCACCGCATCGGTGTGAAAAATTGCATCCGGGGCAAGTCTGCGGGTCAGCTTAGCCATTTGGGAAATGGGCATGACCGCACCGGTCTCGTTGTTTACCATCATAATGGAAACGAGGAAGGTATCCTTGCGGAGGGCAGCCTTCAAAGACTCCGGGGAAATGCGGCCCTGCTCGTCCGGCTGCAAATAGGTAACCTCATATCCCTGCGCTTCCAGCTCCTTCATGCAATTGAGGATGGCATGGTGCTCAATGGCAGTGGTAATGATATGCTTGTTCTTTTTGCCGAACCGTTTGACCGTACCCATCACCGCCCAGTTATCGGCTTCTGTTCCTCCGGAGGTGAAGAATACCCGGTCCGGTTCTGCGCCCAGCGCAGCAGCTACCTTATTTCTGGCAGCACGCAGACCGTGGGCGGCATCAATGCCGAAATTGTATAGGGCGCTGGGGTTTCCCCAGTTGTGGCATAATGCATGGTTTACTGCTTCCACAGCCTCCTTGCAAGGCTTTGTTGTGGCGGAATTATCCAAATAGATCATAAATGATACATCCTTAATGTAGGGCGGAGCTTGCTCCCGCCGTTTTTATTTTCCAACACAGAACCGTTCAAAGATCCTGGCAGTAATATCCTCCCGGATGGTAGCACCGGTTACTTCGCCCATTGCCTCCATAGCTGCTTCCACATCGGTCAGGACCGCATCAGGTGTCAACCCAAGCTTCAGACTCTGTAAAGCCGACAGCATGGCTTCGTATGCCCTGCGGACTGCGTCATATTGCCGGGGGTTAGTCAGGATCGAGCCATCACAAGGCACTTGACCGGCAAACATGGTATCCACCGCGTCCGCAAGCTGATCAAGACCCTCACCGGTCTTTGCACAGACCGGGATCACCATCATAAAGGGCAGATCGCTGGGAGCGACCGCCTGACCCAGATCGGATTTATTGATCAGGGCAATGGCATTTTCGTGGTCCAGACAAGCGTTGATCACTTCCCGGTCCTCGTCGTCCAAAGGCTGTGAGCCGTCGCAGACAAAGATCACCAGGTCCGCATTTTCTGCTGCCTGCCGGGAACGCTCCACACCCATGGCCTCCACACGGTCGGAGGTCTGGCGGATCCCTGCGGTGTCGATAAGCCGCAGGCGGGTAGCACCCAGCATGACGGATTCTTCCACAGTGTCCCGGGTCGTGCCGGCTATTTCCGTAACAATGACCCGCTCATAACCTGCCAGCGCATTTAGCAAGCTGGATTTTCCAACATTGGGCTTGCCAACGATAGCTGCTGCCACACCCTGCTTCAGGATCCGACCCTGACCGTAGGTCTGCATAAGTCCATAGAGTGCCTTCGCGTCCGCCCGAAGGGGAGCAGTATAATTGTCAAGACCGAAATCCTCGATGTCCTCATCAGGATAGTCCAGCACTGCATGGAAATGGCTGCAAATATCCACAAGGTCATTGTAGATCGGGGAAAGCTTTTGCTGCAAAACACCGCCTACCTGACCGGCCGCATTGGCAGCCGCGTCAGCCGTTTCCGCTTCGATCAGATCAATGACCGCCTCTGCCTGGGTCAGCGCCAACTGGCCATTCATAAATGCCCGCTTGGTAAATTCGCCCCGCTTGGCAGGCTTCGCGCCTGCCTGATACAGCGCATCCAAACCCGCAGCCAGCACAGCAGGCGAGCCGTGGCACTGGATCTCCACAGTGTCCTCACCGGTATAGGAATGAGGGGCCCGGGTATAAACGGCCAGACAGGAATCGATCACCCGCCCCTGGGTATCGTGAAGCTGACCCAGCATCAGCGTCCGGTTGGGTGCTTCCTGTAAAGGCTTGCCACTATTTAATGTAAATACTTTCCCGGCCACATCGGCACAGCGGTCGCCGGTCAGGCGCAAAATGCCAATGGCAGATATCTGGTTGCCGGTAGATACGGCAGCGATCACATGGGACATGGGAGTTCCTCCAGCCTTTATACAATAATATAGTACTATACCATCTTTATCCTGAAAATTCAATTCCAATCCACATATTTCCATTATTTGCGGACATACTAGCCGGGAGGTGAGAATATGCCAAACTATCCCGGTCCGTTGACCGATGAAAATATCAGCGGCATTTTCCGCGGGGCAGCGGATTTTACCCGTCGGGAGCTGCACTGCGGGGAGCATATCCTTTATGCCTATGCCATCGATGGCCTGATCGCCTCCGCCAATGCGTCTGACTACATTTTCAAACCGATCACCCAGCATTTGTCAGCACCGACCATGGGGGCGCTTTATGACAGGGCGCTCAGCGGCATGATCTATAATAATGTCGCAAAGCCCTGTGAGGATCTGGACAGTGTGGCTCTTTTACTGGTGAACGGCTTTTGCGTGGTGCTGTTTCCGGGTGCAGGAGCGATCGGCTTTGAAGTACGGACACCGGATAAGCGAAATACCAGCGCACCTGAGGTGGAGAATACTGTCAAAGGTGCGAAGGATGCCTTTGTGGAGACCATCCGCTCCAACACCAGCTATGTGCGGCGGCACTTGCGCTCTCCGGACCTGCGGCTGCATGAAATGCAGGTGGGCAGAAGAAGCCTGACCAATGTGAGCGTAGTCTGGCTGGAGGGGATCACCAACCGGTATCTGGTGGACCGTATGATAGATAGATTGAAAGAAATTGATATTGACGGCATGCTGTCTCCTTCGTCGGTGGAGGAATATGTAACCGGTTCCCGGGCAACGGCCTTTCCGCTGTTACAATACACAGAGCGCCCGGACCGGTTTTCTCAGGGGATATTGGATGGCAGAGTAGGACTGCTGGTGGATGGCCTGCCCCTTGGCTACCTTGCACCGGCAGATCTGATGTATTTAATGGAAAGCCCCGAGGACCGGGGGCGGGATTATGTGGGTGCGTCTGCGGTTCGGATCTTAAGGTATCTGGCGCTGCTGGCAAGCCTTTTGCTGCCTGGGATCTATGTTGCGCTGGCTACCTTCCATCAGGCGGTGATCCCACTGCCGTTGCTGCGGTCCATTATAGAAAGCAAGCAGTCTGTGCCATTTTCTACTGCGGCGGAAATATTGGGATTGCTGATCGCCTTTGAACTGTTGCAGGAATCCGGTCTTCATTTGCCCCAGGCCATCGGCCAGTCTGTATCTGTGGTAGGCGGTATCGTAGTGGGTACGGCAGCAGTGGAGGCAGGGCTCATTTCTCCGGTGGCGCTGATCATGGTTTCCATTGCCGGTGTCTGCGGCTTTGTGCTGCCAAACCGGGACCTTGCCAACGCAATACGGATCTGGCGCTTTGGCATATCGGCGCTGTCTGCAGTGGCAGGACTTTACGGCACTGCTGCCGGGCTTCTGATCCTGTTGATCCATCTGGCAGGACTAAAATGCCTGGGAGTTGGATATCTGGACCACACAGGAAGCTTCCTGCGCAAGCGCCTGAAAAAGCAGGTATACCGCACAGAGAAACTGAAGCCGGAGGACAGGAGAAATCAAAAATGAGACGAATCATCTTATATTGCCTGATCCTTGTGGCGGTTTTGATCATTCCGGTGGAACGGTTGGATGTGGGAAAGCTGGAGCCGGTGCAGGCAGTCTGGGCATACAGGGAGAATAACGAGATCGTCCTGGAAACGGATACCCAGGATCGGGGCAGCGGTCAGACAGTGGAAGAAGCACTGGCCGATATGAAAGAACACTGTCTGGGTATTATCTATTTGGACACAGCTCAGTTTTTGCTTGTTTCAGATGATGTCCGGGATCAGATCCCGGCGCTGAGCCAGTATTTGAAGGGCTCGGTTGATGTGTGTCAATGGGATGGACAGGGGAGCGTGGCAGACGCGGCAAAGTATATGGCTGCCCATAAAAATGGGTACAAATTAAAGAATTGGACGAAGGATGTCAAACTGCCTAATTTGCACTTGCAAAAAAGCAGTAAAAAAGTCGAAAATAACGACTTGACTTTTCGTTAATGCTCTGATAAAATACCCTGGCGCTTCCG
>CAYLNV010000062.1:0-6546 GCA_964385085.1 uncultured Oscillospiraceae bacterium | reverse complement strand
GCGGATTGCAGGCAACAGGGCACCGCTATCTCCCCGACTAGTGCGACCTTGTTATGAGCCGGTCAGCTCATAACTATGTTTAAATGTTTAGTTGAGCTTAGAATCGATAAAGTCAGCCAATTCCCTGAAGTTGGTGATCTTCTGATTCTCCATCTCCAGTTCAACACCCAATTCGTTTTCCAGATCCATGATCATCTCAACGATATCCAGGGAGTCGATACCCAGGCTTTCAAAAGTACTTTCCGGAGTGATCTCAGAAGGATCCATCTCCAGTTGTTCTGCAGCATAAGAAACGAGTTTTTCGTACATTCTCTTTACCTCCATATTGTATCATATTCGATACCTTTAGTATTTTAGTATATGCACTCAAATTTGTCAATCATTTTTCGCAGCTATGCCGGCAGCATAGGCAGTTGCCCAGGCGATCTGCAAGTTAAATCCACCTGTGTAGGCATCACAGTCGATGATCTCACCTGCGAAGTACAGGCCCTTCCGGAGCTTCGACTCCATTGTTTTCGGGTCGATCTCCGAAACCTTGACACCACCGGAGGTGATGATCGCTTCTGCAACCGGCCGTTTTCCGGTTATTTCAACAGGAAAGGCTTTCAAAAGTGTGATCAGCGCTCTGCGCTGCTCCTTCTTTAGGGAGTTTGCCTGCAGATCTAAGGGAATATTCAGCTTTCTTAGCATCACCGGGATCATGGAACGGGGCAAAAGATCCGTCAGGGCATTTTCCATGGTTCGGTTCTTATATTGCTCCAGATCCCGGAGGATCCGGTCATTGAGCTTACCCTCATCAAGGGCAGGCTTCAGATCAATGTGAAGACAGCACCCCTCCCCTTTCAGGTGGGCACTGGCACTGAGGACCGTTGGTCCGGATACACCAAAGTGGGTAAACAGCAGCTCTCCAAAATCCTTATAAAGAAGCTTCCCCTTACTGCTGAAAAGCTTTACTCCCACATTCCGAAGGCTAAGCCCCTGCATGGCTTGACAATCATTCCCTTTTGTTTCCAGGGGAACTAACGAACCTTCAGGCGGAACGATGGTATGTCCCAACGCTTCAGCCATTGCATAGCCATCTCCCGTAGAACCGGTCGCCGGATAGGAAACCCCACCGGTTGCCAGAATGACCCATTTGGCATCCCATTGCTGTTTATCCGTCAGGACACCGGTAACCGTCTCTCCGTCAGACAATATCCCGCGAACACGTTCTGTCCGCACAGCAACACCGGCTTTTCGCATTTGCGTTTGCAGGCAATCCAGGATCGATGCGGCGCGATCGCTAACCGGAAACACGCGGTTTCCCCGTTCCGTCTTTAATGGGCAGCCACCGTCTTCAAAGAAACTCATGATACGCTCCGGTGGAAATGATCCCATTGCACTAAACAGGAATCTGCCGTTTCTGGGTATATTCTGCAAAACCTCAGCACCTGTACAGTGATTGGTTACATTGCACCTGCCTTTTCCGGTGATCAGCAGCTTCTTGCCAAGCCGGTCATTGGCTTCCAGCAGCAGCACCCGACTGCCCTGCCGGGCAGCCGTAATGGCGGCAAACATTCCCGCAGGACCACCGCCGATCACGATACCATCATACATCATTTATCCACTTCCTGTGTATCGTATACCTTGTATTCTTCCCAAAGCCGCTCCAGCGTGCCAAAATTCTTTTCCAGCACCTCTTCCCGACCGGAAGCCAGCGCCACCAGCAGCGCATTTACCAGGCTCAAGGGTGCCACCAGAGAGTCAACAAGAGATACCATATCACTCTTTGCAACCAGAACATGATCGCTATTCTGCGCCAAGGGAGAAAGATTGCTGTTTGTAATGCCCACCACTGCTGCGCCTACGCTGCGGCAGTACTGAACGCCCTTGACCGTTGCGGTGGAATATCGGGGAAAGCTGAATGCGATGACCACATCCCCGGCATCCACATTCACAAGCTTTTCAAACATTTCGCTGCCGCCGGAGGTGGTAACCACATGGACATTGTCAAACATGTAGTTGAGGTAATAGCCCATAAAATTTGCAAGGGCAGATGCTGAACGCACACCGATCACAAAGATCCTCTTCGCCTTCAGGATCGCGTCTACTGCATTTCGGAAATTATCCCGGCTGACTGTCTCATTGGTCTGGCGCAGCTTTTCCATATCTCCATGCAGGACCATGGATACCACATCCTGATCTCCCAGCCGGTCATTGGTAACACCGATCCGCTGAACAGAAGTCAGACGATTAAGGACCATTTCCTGCATAGCCTTTTGCATACTGGGATAGCCGTCATAACCCAATTCCGTTGCAAAACGAACCACCGTAGATTCTGAAACATCCACCGTCTTTCCCAGGCGGCTGGCAGTCATAAACGCTGCCTTATCATAATATTCCGTTATATAGTCCGCGATCCGGCGCTGACCCTTGGAAAAGCCGGCCGACCTGGCCTTCAAAACAGAAAGAATATCGTCCCGCATAATACCCTCCAAAAGAAAGAACATCATATAACTATCATAGCAAAAGCGCCCCTCTTTTGCAAGTAAAAGAGGGGCAAGCTGCAATAATTATTTTCGAAGTGCATCCATTTCTGCATCTGTTAAGTAGCGCCACTGGCCGCAAGGGAGGCTGCCAAGGGCAAGATCTCCCTCCCGAACGCGGATCAGGCGCAGCACTTCCATTCCGGCAAGGGCGCACATTTTGCGCACCTGACGGTTTCGACCTTCATGGATCACGACTTCCAGCTTTGTCTTACCGTTCACAGGGGATTTCACCACCGAAACGACGGGCTTGGCAATGGTATAGCCATCGATGGTCGCTGGCTCTTTCAGCCGGGAAAGCCCCGCTTCCGTAAAGCCCTTAACAACAACATGGTAGCATTTTTCCACCTCATGCTTTGGATGCATCAATTGATTGGCAAATTCACCGTCGTTGGTAAACAGCAACAGCCCTTCCGAATCCATATCCAACCGACCGATGGGATAGACACGCTCACCGCACCCGGCTACAAGCTGGGCTGCATTGGGTCTGCCTTTTTCATCAGACAGGGTGGTTACATATCCTCTGGGCTTATGGAGCATTAAGTACACCGGTTTCCCGCCGGACGGAAGGGGTTTTCCGTCCAGCAGGATCGTATCCGTATCCGGGTCTGCCTGATCGCCAAGCCGGCAGACCTGCCCGTTGCAGGACACTCTGCCGTCAGCGATCCACTGCTCCGCCTGTCTGCGGGAAGCAATACCGCGGGCAGATATTATTTTTTGCAAACGCTCTTTCATGCTTCTCCCCTTATCCATAAACGAAACTTTTCAAATCGGGTCTTTTCCTGTTCGGTCTCCTGTTCTACCGTATCTCCGAAGATCAACGGGATCCTTCCTACGACACGGTCTCCCAGGCATACATAGGCAAACCCAGCCTCTTGTCCCCGGACCACCGGTGCATATACAAATCCCGGGCCTGTCAGCACGATCTGCGGATCTTCCATATCTGACAGGGCATAATCAAGATCCTCATCAGCCAGCAAGCTGACTGCACCACTTTGTCCGCCTGCAATTTGCAAAGAACCAAGACATTCTCCTTTTGTAACGATCCTGCGGACCTGATAACCGGAAAAGCCATTTTCCAGCAGCTCCTTATGGTCCTGCCAGTCATTTGGCGCATTTATCGTAACTGCGATCAGTCTTCGGCCCTGTCTGGTGGCGCTGGACACCAAAATACGGCCTGCCGCCTTGGTGAAGCCGGTCTTGACTCCGTCTGCTCCCTCGATCTGCCACAAAAGCTTATTATGATTTCTCAAGGATCTTCCGCTGATATTTACGGTTTTTGTAGAAACGGTCTGGGCAAAGATGGGATTCTCCATGGCATAGGCTGTCAGTACAGCCATATCTCTGGCTGTTGAGTAATGTCCCGGTGCGTCAAGTCCATTGGGATTAACAAAATGGGTGTTGTCCATCCCCAATCGGTGGGCCTTATCATTCATAAGCTCTGCAAAGCCCTCGACCGTGCCGCCGCAGTAGATCGCCAGTGCCACAGCCGCATCGTTACCGCTGTGGAGCATCAGACCGTAAAGAAGCTCCTGGACCGTCAGGACCTCGCCCTCCTTCAGATACAGGGATGACCCTTCGATCCCCACCGCTTCCTTTGGAATCCGGACTCGGTCCAGCACATTGCATTGCTCACAGACCACAAGAGCTGTCATAATTTTTGTGGTGCTGGCGATCAGGCTCTGCCGGTCAGCATCCTTTTCGTACAGCACACGGCCTGTCTGACCGTCAAGCAATATTGCATGCTCAGCAGAGATCGCCTTACAGGGAAAAACCAGGATGGCAGAAAGCAGTGCTGCTGTCATCCCGGCAAGTAATTTATTCATATTCATCACCCGGGGTTATTTTGACCCACAGGCAAGCAATTATTCGGTTTTTCCGTCCTTTTTCTCCAATCTGGAATCGATAAAGTCAGCGATCTTATCCAGTGTGTCGGGAATCATTTCCACAACACGGTCTGCGGTGGTGTTGGCAGGAACTGCCATAGGCACAACACGGACATTGCCTTCCTTCACGATCAGAAACGCAACCGGAGAGACCTTCACACCGGCACCCACACCGCCGCCAAAGGGATCCTCCTTATTGGGATTCTTGGAATTAAAGTCCGAACCGCCGCCGCCAAGACCAATACTGATCCTGGACACGGGAATAATGGTAACACCGTCAGGTGTGGTGATCGGATCGCCAACTACGGAATTGGCATCGACCATATTACGGATCTTTTCAATGGCACTTTCCAGCATATTGGGGAGCTTCTGGCTCATGTTTTTGCACCGCCTTTTCGTAATTTAATAACATTCAGGTATTGACGCAGGGCAGGAATCCCATGTCGGAAACAAAGGCTTAGAAGCCTTATGACCGTGATGGTGATATCCAGCCGTGCATAAATTTTTGTTTCATCGGAAGTAAAATCACATTCCACTTCCATGTCCCGCTTTTTGATCACAAAATGATGTTCCAGCAGTGGGATCAGATTCCCCAGTGCCGCCCAGGCCTTTCCATAATTCACTGCCAGATCGCAAGGGTCCTGCCCTGCCAGAATGAGCTTCATTTCCAGCCGCTTGACCCGAAGCTTTCCTTTGGTATCCTTCAGAAATTCCCACAGCTTTTGCAAAAGCGGTGCAAAATCAGCGGCACTGCCGCCGGATCTTTGCTCACGGGGTCGTTTCTCCACGGATCGGCTCTTACTGTCCTTAGGCTTGGTTTTCTTCCTGGGATAAACCAGCAGCCGCACAGGACCAATGATCAGGCGCACCTGCGGGCCGGTGGTGTTATAGGTCGCACTGACACCAAGGGGTAATATCGCAAGCCCGATCAGTACACCGAGCGCGATCAGCCATCCCATTTGTCAGCCCTCCTCCATTTTCATTTGATCAGGGTCTTCCGGAATGATCGGCTCGCCCAGATCTACCTTGTCGATAGCCGGCAGTTCTTCCAGGGAGCTCAGGCCAAAGGTTCTCAGAAAATCCGGTGTAGTGCGATACTGAATGGGCCGACCGGGAACATTCAAACGGCCTGCATCCTCGATCAGGTTTTTATTCAGAAGTGCGCCAATGGAATAGGAGCTGTCCACACCACGGATCTGCTCTACCATGGCTTTTGTAGCAGGCTGGTAATAAGCGATGATGGTCAGCGCTTCTAACTGGGATGATGACAGCTTGGGTGGCTTCCGGGTCTCCAGCGCTTTGGTGATATAGTCCGCCATCTCACCGGATGAAACCATCTGGTATCCCTTTTCAAGCCGCAAAATTCTGATCCCTCTGCGGTTAAAGGCCAGCTCGTCAGCCAGCGCGTCCGCAGCGGTTATAATATCTTTTTCGTCTGCTTCCAGGGTCATTGCCAGACGGGAAACATCCACCCGCTCACCGGCAGCAAACAAAATGGCTTCGATCGCCCTTTGTAATTCTATTTGTTCCATTATTCTCTCTCCTGTTCCACCGGCTCCTGTAGCAGGCGGATATTGGGATTCTCTCCGGAAATATCATCTTCCAAACATACGGAATTGGTTTTGCACAGGTCAAGGATCGCCAGAAAGGTCGCCACGATCTCACTGCGGCTGCGGCTGCCCTTAAACAAATTCTTAAGCCGTTCAAAGCCACGCAGGATCAGCCTGCGGACGACCTCCTTCGCCTTCCGGGATACAGGATAGGGTTCTTTTCCAACGATTCCTCGAAAATTCACCGTAGGCGGCGGCAGGCGACGCTGATTGCGCTCAGAAATCTCATCCAGCGCCCGTAGCATATCCTCCGGTTCGTGCTTATAACGGTAGGTATTGTCCCGTCTGAGCGGTTCGGGTTGTTTCACAAAGATTCCTCTGCCGATCTCATTGCGGGGTTCCAGTGCGGTAATGGCGATACGGATCTGCTCGATCGCTTCCTTCCGCTGGCGCTCGATCAAGGACTGACGCAGCAGGTCCAGCTCCGATTCTGCTTCCGCCTGCTCAGCAGCAGACAGGAGCATTTTCGTCTTGATCAGCATCAGGTGAGATGCCATGGTAATAAACTCACTGGCGATCTCCATA
>CAYLNV010000061.1:2157-6621 GCA_964385085.1 uncultured Oscillospiraceae bacterium | reverse complement strand
GTTAAAAGATCCAGCTTGTCCTTGCCCTTCAGAATGGTGGGATCACCATCCCGAAGCAGCAGATAAAACAAAAAGCTCAGGTCAAAGTGGGCATTGTAGGCAAGCAGTAAGGTGTTGCCTGCAAACATTCGGGCGATGTCGCGGCAAACCTGTGCTTTGGGAAGTCCCCGCTCCAGCAGAGACTGGGTCGTAATGCCGGTGAGCTGCTCGATCATAGGCGGCACAGTGTTTCCGGGGGTCAGGGCGATCAGCTCGTCATATTCCTCAATGACAGAAGGGTTGCCGTCCTGCTGCTCCAGCACCACAGCGGCAAACTCAATGATCTCATCCCGGCTGAAGGCAAGGCCTGTGGTTTCCGTATCAAACAGGACCAGACGGTCATATTTCTCAAATAACAGATCCAGCATATTATGCCCCCTCATACAATGCCAGTGCACGGCGGAATTTGCTGTTCTGCTCCCGTTTCAGGCCAAAGCGGGCAGCGAGGATCTTGGCAAATGCAGCACAGGCGGCAGGTGTGCCGGATTTTAATTCCACTTCCACTTCGCACAGGGGAAGCTCCTTGCCGCCTCCGAACAAAATGCCTTGATCCAGTGCCAGCTCTACCGTGCAATTCTCCAGGCAGACGGTTTTGGCGATCCGCTGAAATTTTGCACCGCAAACGGGGATCACACCATTTGCAGTTAAAGCTTCCAGATCTTCGGGAGTGTCCAGTTTACATAATTCGGGAATAGCGGATTCGATGCTGTCGCACAGCACTTCCCATTCTCCCCGGCCCTGGTCAGATATGGGTGCTTTCAGGGTGCAGACGGAGCGTTCGTTTTCCAAACGGCGGCGCAGGGTGTACCATCTGGAGGACAGAGCCTTGTCTGTGGTGTCGTAATAGGTGGTTTCCATGGAGAAATGCTGCTCTGCTTCTGGAAAAGCTTGTCGTATGGCTTCCAGGACAGGTGCGGATGCGCGGAATTTCAGTTCATATTCAATACCCATAAGCGGCCTCCCAGGGTTCATTTTTCCTTATTATACACCCATTATGGTATCTGTGCAAGAATCTTTCTTTCAGAACCCAATCCGACAAAATAATTTCATCTATCTTGTTACAATACAGGCATGACGAAAATCTACATAAAAGGTTGTGATACATATGATCTCCATTCAGTCCTATGTACGCAGAGGAAATCATCTGCTGCGTCGGTGGGCGGTAGATCCCCGGATCCATGGCCTTGGGCGGGGGCTGGCCTATTTGCTGTCAGGGCTTTTCCTCAGCGCAGGAAGCCTTGGGAACAGTGCCATGCCATTGGCGCTGGGGCTGGTATGTACCTGCTCCGGCTGGTCAGCGGTGCTGGCGGCCTTGGGCGGCAGTGCAGGATACCTGCTGTTCTGGGGAAATGCAGGCTATCAGCCCCTTGCATGGCTGGCGGCCGGACTTGTTGCGGCACTGTTACTGTCAGACAGGCCCATCACCCGGGAAACACCCCTGCTGATCCCGGCTGTGGCAGCGCTGATCACAGCATCGGCCGGGGTTCTGTTTCAGTCTCTGAATATGGACCAGAGTCCGATCGCCATTTATCTTCTGCGGGTAGCACTGGCAGCGGGAGTTAGCTGGCTGCTTGCAGCGGTCCAAAGGGGCAGGAATCCCCTTTTGGAATGGCTTACCTGCGGTGTGGGGGTTTTGGCGCTGGCGCAGATCATGCCGATCCCTTACTTTGGACTGGGGTTTCTGGCAGCGGGAATTCTGGCAGTTACCGGGGCATTTCCGGCAGCAGCCCTGGCAGGTCTTGCGTTGGATCTGGCACAGGTAACGAAGATCCCCATGACAGCGGTCATGACCCTTGCGTATTTTATAAGATTACTGCCGTGGAAAAAGCCTGCCCTGTCCCGGCTTGCACCGGGACTTATGTACTTGGCGGTCATGGGTCTGTGCGGTCAATGGGAATTGCTTCCGCTGCCGGGGCTGCTTTTAGGCGGTATGATCGGGGGCGTGTTGCCTGTGTCGGGCAAGGTCGCCCACCGGCGGGGGGAGACCGGGGCGGCACAGGTGCGGCTGGAAATGGCATCCGGGGTGTTGGCCCAGACGGAGCAGCTTTTGCTGGAAGTGCCCCTTGTACCGGTAGATGAGGGCGCGCTGGTGGCAAGAGCCGCAGAGCGGGCCTGCGGTAGTTGCCCTTGCCGAAAAAGCTGCAAGGATGCCAAACGGATCGCCCAATTGCCGGGGCTGATCCTGCACAAGCCCCTATTGACGGTAGAAGAACTGCCTATCAACTGCCGCAAAAGCGGGCGGTTTCTGGCAGAGCTTCACCGCAGTCAGGAGCAGCTTCGCTCCATTCGGGCGGATCGGGAGCGGCAGCGGGAATACCGGGCGGCGGTGATCCAGCAGTATCAGTTTTTATCCCAGTATTTGCAGGAGCTGGCAGATCAGCTTCCGCGCCATCCGGACGGTCGGGGGATCTGCTACAGCCCTCAGATACAGGTCTACGGCAACCGCCCGGAAGGAGACAACGGAGATCGTTTTTTGCGTTTTGCCGGAACTATGGGGCGGTATTATGTGCTTTTATGCGACGGCATGGGAACAGGTCTGGGTGCGGTCCAGGAGGGAAAGACTGCGGCATCTGTTTTGCGCAGGCTCTTGTCGGCCGGATATCCTGCGGAACACGCGCTGCGGAGCTTAAACAGCCTGTGCGCCCTGCGGGAACGGGCGGGGGCAGTAACCGTCGATCTGGCAGAGCTGGAGCTGGACAATGGAAGCGTTACCCTTTATAAGTGGGGCGCAGCGCCCTCTTATCTGGTCAGTAAAACAGGAGCAGAGAAGGTGGGTACAGCCGGACCGCCCCCCGGCCTGTCGGTTACGGACTGTCAGGAGTCTAGCTATCGGCTGACGATGCGTCGGGGGCAGACGCTGTTTATGGTCAGCGACGGTGTAGGGGAGGAGGATGCCTTGCGCTGCTGCATAAACGGAGCGGACCTGCCAACCGGAGAGCTGGCAACGCGGCTGCTGACCGGCGGTGTCCTCAGCGGGGAGGACGATGCCACCGTAGTTACTGTCCGTCTGGACGCTTCGCCCATGGCTACATGAGTTTTTGACGCCTGTCTTTACAAAACCGCAAAAGGAAGCTATAATAGGCCCATAAATATATGGGAGGCTGTCCTATGAGAGAATATACCATTACAAAGGTTTCCGGCACACCGGATTGGAGCAAGATCCCCGAACTGGATGTGGACAACTACCAGTGGTGCGATGAGCTGGATATTAAAATGAAGAGCCAGATCTGCTACGACGAGACCGGTCTTTATGTCCATCTGCGGGCATGGGAGAAGGATATTCGGGCAGAGCTGACCGCACCCCTGAGCATGGTCTGTGAGGATAGCTGTATGGAATTTTTCTTCCGCCCGGTGGAGGAAGATATGCGCTACTTCAATCTGGAGATCAATCCCAACGGCCAGACATATATCGGTTTCGGTCCTAATATGCCGGAGCTTGTGCGGCTTGCACCGGAGGATGAGGATACGCTCCTGCAAAAGAAGTGGAATAATACCGCAGACGGCTGGGAAGTGTTTTATAAAGTCCCGGTGTCCTTCATCCGGACATTTTTTCCCGGCTATGAGCTGAAAAGCGGAATGAAGATCTATGCCAATTCCTATAAGTGCGGCGATGAAACGGTAAAGCCCCACTTCATCTCCTGGAATGTCGTAGATGTTCCTGAGCCCAGCTTCCATCAGCCTGCCCACTTTGGCTTGATGACCTTGGAATAAATATGAAAAGGATCAAACGCTTTGGGGTACTGGCACTTATTATGTGCCTTTTGGCAACGATGCTGCCGTCGATGACCTTTGTTGCCGCAGAGTCCGATGAGAACGATGAAGCTGTGCTGACCGGCATTGAGATCATATCACAGCCGGTGAAGACAGAATATTGGACGGGGGAAACACTGGATACCACCGGCCTGACCCTGGTCGCCTTGTATTCTGACGGCAGCACGGCAGAGCTCAGCGAAGGCTTTACGGTCTCCGGCTTTGACAGCACGGTGGCGGGTGAGCAGATACTGACGGTCCAATATTTGGATGCAGCGGTCGGTTTTGCCGTTACAGTGAAAGCACCGGAAATGACCGGCATTGAGATCGCGTCGCCGCCGGTGAAGACAGAATATTGGACAGGGGAAGCGCTGGACACCACCGGTCTGACCCTGGTTGCCTTGTATTCGGATGGCAGCATGGTAGAGATCAGTGAAGGCTTTACGGTCTCCGGCTTTGACAGCACAGTGGCGGGGGAGCAGATACTGACGGTCCAATATATGGATGCAGCGGCTGGTTTTGCCGTTACGGTGAAAGCACCGGAAATGACCGGCATCCAGATCGTTAATTTTCCGGTCAAGACAGAATATTGGGTAGGGGAGATACTGGACACCACCGGGCTGACCCTGGTTGCCTTGTATTCGGATGGCAGCATGGTAGAGATCAGTGAAGGCT
>CAYLNV010000061.1:0-2057 GCA_964385085.1 uncultured Oscillospiraceae bacterium | reverse complement strand
TGGATGCAGCGGCTGGTTTTGCCGTTACGGTGAAAGCACCGGAAATGACCGGCATTGAAGTGATCTCCCAGCCTGCAAAGACAGTGTACTGGACCGGGGAGGAATTAGATACCACGGGACTTGAACTGCTTGCCACCTACTCCGACGGTACGACAGCCCAGATCACCGAAGGCTTTACAGTTTCCGGCTTTGACAGCACCCTTGCAGGTCAGCAGACCCTGACTGTTATGTACGGGGAGGCCACGGCAGAATTTACTGTATTTGTGGAAGAACTCTATTTGGATGGAATTGAGATCAACACCCTGCCTGCAAAAACGGAGTATTGGGTAGGAGAAGCGTTGGACACCACCGGCCTGATTCTGGATGTGTTCTATTCCGATGACAGCGTCATAGAGATCACCGAAGGCTTTACTGTTTCCGGTTTTAGCAGCACCACTGCAGGAAAGAAAACAGTTTTTGTCTATTATCAGGACCAGAAAACATTCTTTACGGTAACGGTAAAGACACCGGAGCTAACCGGGATCACGGTCAACACCCTGCCTGACAAAACAGAATACTTAGTAGGCGAAGTGCTGGACACCACAGGCCTGACACTGACGGCAACCTATGCTGACGGCAGCACGGAGACGATCAGCAGTGGCTTTACTGCCATGAATTTTAACAGCAGCACCGCGGGTACAAAAAAGGTCATTGTGTTATACAAAAGCAAGACCACCAATTTTTCCGTAACGGTAAAGAACCCCTGTACGCATACCGATGTGGAGGATGGCATATGTACCCAGTGCGAAGAGCCAATCGTAGCCACGGTTACAGACAGCAGCGGCAATTTGATCGGCAACTATATAACCTTGGCAAATGCACGAGCTGCAGCAGAAGAAGGGCATACCCTATCCCTGCAGGCAGATGTAACCGAGACAGATGAGGTGCAGCTTTCCGGCATGGTACTGGACCTGAACGGACATACGCTGACGGCTGGCACTGTGCAGACCTTCACCGGCAGCGGGATCATTGACAGCAGTGAAGATGTGAGCGGCCTGCTGAAGATCACCGAAGCAGATGGCAACCTGATAAGCCCTAAAAATAGCTGCCTGCCGGTTTACGACAGTGCAAAAGGTGGCTACCGGTTCTTCACGATAGCGGTAACACCTTGTGCCGTTACCGGTGGCAACAAGTATTGGTTTCAGGTAAAGGCAGAGAAGTTTGCCCCGCTCTATGACCTGATCTGTGCAGATGCTGAGGTTCAAATTAAGGTAAAAATGACCTGGGACGGTCAGACGACTGACACCTACGCAGCGGCGGATCTGTCGTTTACCAAAGCTTGGGCAGACCGCTATCACGCAAATGAAGATATTTATATCACCGTAAGTGTAGTAGATGCCGGGGGCCTGGAAAACTTCAAGCTGATCCCGATGATCACCTCCGGCGGTGTAGAGATCTCCGGCAATGAAATGTAATAAAAACAGCGCGTTGCAGTTCGATTCTGCAACGCGCTCCTTTTTGTTTAGTTTTGTGTGGGTTCGATATGCCAGATCTCTTCCGCGTACTGCCGGATGGTCCGGTCGGAGGAGAACTTTCCACCGCTGGCCACATTCATCAGGCACTTGCGGCCAAAGCTCTGCCGGTCTGCGTAGTCCCGGTTGGCCCGGAGCTTTGCGTCGATATAGGATTCGTAATCCATCAGCAGGAAATAGTGGTCTGCCCTGTGCCAGGATGTGCCGTCCAGCAGGACATGATACAGCTCTTGCTGGTCGTAGTCGGTGGGAACAGTGCCGTCCACCAGAGTGTCGATGGCCCGGTGCAGGCGGTCATTATGATCGTAGATCCAGCGGGGGTTGTAGGAATCCCGGCTCTCATTGATGATATCCACAGTGGCACCGAAAATATAGTTATTCTCCATACCGGCTTCCTTAACGATCTCCACATTGGCGCCATCCAGTGTGCCAAGGGTTACAGCGCCGTTCAGCATCAGCTTCATGTTGCCTGTGCCGGAGGCCTCTGTGCCCGCAGGAGAGATCTGCTCGGAAATATCTGCTGCCGGAATGATATGCTCTGCGTAG
>CAYLNV010000060.1:0-6677 GCA_964385085.1 uncultured Oscillospiraceae bacterium | reverse complement strand
TCGCCGTTATGCTGTTCTATCAGGTGGGCGAGTTATTCCAAAGCTATGCTGTGGGCAAAAGCCGCAGAAACATCAGCGAGCTGATGGATATCCGACCCGATTATGCCAACATTGAACAGGACGGCAAGCTGATACAGGTCGATCCCGACGAGGTTGAGATCGGGACAGTAATTATTGTTCAGCCCGGCGAGAAGATCCCGATCGACGGTGTTGTTATTGAAGGACAATCTTCTCTGAACACAAGCGCACTGACCGGAGAAAGCTTGCCCCGGGATGTGAAGGTCGGTGATGAGGTCATCAGCGGCTGTATCAATATGACCGGTGTGCTCCAGATCCGCACCACAAAGGAATTTGGCGAATCCACCGTGTCAAAGATCCTGGATCTGGTGGAAAATGCCAGCTCCCGCAAATCCAGATCGGAGGATTTCATCTCCAGATTTGCGAAAATATACACCCCCGCCGTATGCTGCAGCGCGCTGGCGCTGGCGATCCTCCCTCCCCTTGTGAGCCTGCTGCTTCTGAACAGCCCTGCAAATTGGAGCGTTTGGATCTACCGTGCCCTTACCTTCCTTGTGGCAAGCTGTCCCTGCGCATTGGTCATCAGCGTTCCGCTGAGCTTCTTTGCCGGTATCGGAGGTGCAAGTAAGGAAGGCATACTGGTCAAGGGCTCAAACTATCTGGAAGCCTTGTCCCAGACCGGCTATGTCGTCTTTGATAAAACCGGCACACTGACGCAGGGTGTATTTAATGTTACTGCCATTCATCACAACAAGCTGCCGGAGGATAAGCTGATCGAATATGCAGCCCTTGCCGAGAGCGCTTCCTCCCACCCGATCGCCCAAAGCTTGCAGCGCGCCTACGGCATGGAGCTTGACAGAAGCCGTGTCAGTCAGATACAGGAGATCAGCGGCAACGGTGTGATCGCAAATGTTGACGGCCATGTGGTCGCGGCCGGCAACGACAAGCTGATGAAGCACATCGGTGTTGAATACAGCGATTGCCATCAGGTAGGAACGATCATCCATATGGCGCTGGACAACGAGTATGCCGGGCATATCGTTATTTCCGATGTGATCAAGCCTTCCTCCGCCAAGGCGATGGCGGAGCTGAAAAAGGCAGGTATTCAAAAGACGGTCATGCTGACGGGCGACGCAAGGGCGGTAGCCGAGCAGGTTGCAGATACCCTTGGGATCGATACCGTTTACAGCGAGCTGCTGCCCGGCGATAAGGTGTCCAAGGTGGAGGAATTGCTTGCAGCAAAGCCAAAAAAAGCAAAGCTTGCCTTTGTTGGAGACGGCATCAACGATTCCCCTGTGCTGTCCCGGGCGGATATTGGCATTGCCATGGGCGCTATGGGATCCGATGCAGCGATCGAAGCCGCCGATATTGTTTTGATGGACGATGACCCGCTGAAAATTGCAAAGGCGATCAGGATCTCCCGCAAATGCCTTGGGATCGTAAATCAAAATATCATCTTTGCCATCGGCATTAAGATCCTTTCCCTCATTTTCGTTGCCTTCGGTGTTGCCAATATGTGGATCGCGATCTTTGCCGATGTGGGTGTGATGATCCTTGCGGTCCTTAACGCGGTCCGCGCTTTGTTCGTCCACAAGCTGTAACATCCCCCTGCACAGCGGACTGTATCTCCCCTTTATCTTTTTTCAAATCCCACCAGCAGGCCGCCCTTTTCTGCGTAATAGCTGCACAGACCTCTGCATATATGGATCTGAACATCCACCTCCGGCCACTTTGCAAGGATCATTTCCTTCAGGCGCTTTGCCGCCTCCTGGTTGCTGCAATGGGCGATCCGCACCTTTCCCTTTGACAGGCCCAGCGTCTCCATGTGGGAAACGATGGTCTGCAAGGACTTTGCTTCTCCCCGGCATTTGTTGGTAGGCTCCAGCGTACCCTGATCGCTGGCCTTGCCTACGATCCGGATACCCAGAACACCTGCGATCTTCGCCACAGCCGGAGACACTCTGCCGTTGGCGGCAAAGTTTTTCAGGGATTCCAGCATAAAGGTCAGGCCGGTGGTCTGCTTGTATGCTTCTATGCTTTCGCAGATCTCTTCGAAGGTCATGTCCTGCGCGATATACTTTTCCAGCTCCTCGATGATCAGCACCAGCTCCGGGCCGGCAGACAAGGAGTCGATGACGCAGACCCGCTTCCCCTGGTTCTCTGCTTCATACATTTGCTTTGCAGCACAGGCAGCATTATAGCTGCCGGACAAGCCGCTGGTGATCGTAACACAGTAGACCTCCTCAGCGTCCCCAAAGGCCTCCAACCAATCCCCCGGATTGGGACAGGAGGTCTTGCTTTTTCCCTTGTAGGAATCGAACCATGCGACCATAGCATCCACATCCAGCACACCATCGTCTGCAAACTCCTTTTCGTTTGTGATCACCTTCAGGGGCGCGACCGCAAACGGGATGCTTTTCACACTCAGCACATTGGCAGAGGAATCTGCCACGATTCTAATATTTCTCATTTCAGGAATATCCCACCTTTCGTTTGTTCCTGAAAATGATACCACCTCTGCCGGAAGGCCGTCTACCTATTCCTGTTTTTCAACCACTCCCGGTGGTAGAATCCGATTCTACCACCGGGAGATTTTGAAAAAAGTGCCGAATACGCGCTGGGAAATCGCGTTTTCATTTCACGGACTGCCCTGGAGATCGGCCGATCACTTCCGTGTATGAAAAACAGTTGTGAGGGCGAAGCTGCCCTCACCCTCACATTTCCGAACTAATTATCCTTACTGAAGGAAATGACCTCTCCGGTATCTGCATGGATCTCGCAGTCATACTCCCACACGCCCTGATCGAACTCCACTTCATACTTGGGGACACCGTGGTCCACCTCATATTCCGTATGCAGCCGGGTTACCTGATCTGCAGTAAAGCCTGCGTGCTTCAAGGCGATCGCCTGTGCCTCCTCTGCAGTCAAGGCAGGGCTCTCCCGGTTGCCGGACTGGGCGGCCGCAGTCGTCTCCACCGATGCTTCCGTTGTATTGCCGGTGGATCCCTCAGCCTTCTGCCCGGTGGGCTTCTCTGTCTTCTGCTCAGTGGTCTGTGTGCCGGTATCCAACGTGCCCGGGATGGTTTGCTGCGTGCCTGCCTTCCCGCAGGCACCCAGGGCAAGCACTGTCAGGACCAGAATACAAGCCAGGCTGAATGTTCGCAGTTTCATCATTACACCTCCCTTCATTGTCTTATCTTGCTTCAAAAACACAGCAATATCCTCCTATTGCATTTTTGGGCGAATTTTTTATAATCATAATAACTACAAAAACCAAGGAGGGTGTTCCCATGGAAAAACTGGCTTACTTCTTTATTGACGATACCATCTGGGTGTTCCGCGACCTGGCCCGTCAGCGCCCCGCTTCCATTTTCGACAATGCCTTTTTGAAGATGCTGAAGCGTGCCCACGATGACCACGGTCTGAAGGTGCAGCTCAATCTGTTCTACCGCACCGACTTCTTCTACTCCAGCGATGAATTTAACCTGACCCAGATGCCGGACTGCTACAAATCCCAGTTTGAAGCCAACAACGATTGGCTGCGCTTTGCGTTCCACGCAAAGCAGGAGTTCCCGGACTATCCCTATATCAACGCGACCTATGAGGATGTGAAGGCTGACTACTACGCTATTTACAACGAGGTGGTACGCTTTGCAGGTGCAGGCTCCTGGTCCTATGCTGTTGTCCCCCACTGGCTGCCCATCAGCAAGGCCGGCTGTCAGGCTCTGGCAGATTGCGGTGTCAAATTCATTTCCCCCTCCAAGGGCGAGAAGCTGGAATATACCGGTGCCGACGGTGAGCTGCCCGATCATCTGGCCGCCCGTCTGCTCCAAAACCGTCAGCCGGAAACCGGCATCTATGGCCGTAAGAAGCTCACAAACGGGAAGACCATCTTCATCCCCTCTCTTGCGGGCCACAACCATGTAAGTCAGGAGCTGATGGACTCTCTGTTCGGCAGAAACTGTTCCTATCTGGACGAGGAAACCGGTATGCGCTTCCGCAATATCGGCGGCGGTCCCTGCATCAACAACAACACCCAGGAGTCTATTCGGGAGCGGCTGGCACAGCTCAACGGCAACGAATACATTGGTGTTGGCAACCATGAGCAGTATTTCTACAAGGAATATTTCAAGTACATCCCTGACATTGCCGACCGTATCTACCTGATGGCAGAGCTCCTGGACGGCTACGGCTACCGCTTCATTACCGCAGACGAAATGAAGTAAGGCCCTCCTTTCGGAAAACAATATACGCTTATAGCGTCATCCTGAGCGAAACGCAGTGAAGTCGAAGGATCTGCGCATTTATCTGCCTTTATGGGCATGATCGGTGCGAAGACCCTTCGACTCGCTTTGCTCGCTCAGGATGGCGCGACTTTTTTCTGTATTTTCAGTTATCTGCCGCGTATATTTATGCTTCCGTATGGGTGTTTTGCTTTTCATGCTGTGTGCCGAAATAGAACGACACCACCATAGAAATAATGATCATCACATTATCTGCACTGATATTTCCTTTTAAGGAAAGGACTGCAAACACACCCACTACGATCAGGGTCACGATCGTCTTTACCTTGATCAGACTTGCTAAATTTTCTAACATACTTTTCATAATATATACCTTCCTTATGCTGTTGGTTTATGGTACGCTTTCAGCTCGTCCAGCGTATCTCTTATGTTGTCGATCTCATTTTCCACCACCGGCATCCGCTGGGCAAAGTTATTGTGCAGCCGCACCTCCCTTGTCAGCTCCTCGATCTTGGTGTCGGTAACAGCCTGAGATATTTTCAGTGCTGTTTCATTTTTTCTGGCTGTGGCGAGACAGGTAACGACTACCCCCACAAGGGATAGTCCGCCGGTGATCAGCGCCACAATGATCGCTTCACTCATTTGTACCGGCCTCCTTATGCGCCCAGGAGACTGCCCCAGGTCTTTGCGCCTACGATGCCGTCCACCGTCAGACCCTTAGTCTTCTGGTAAGCCCGGACCGCAGCATCGGTCTTGCTGCCGAAGTCGCCGTCGATGGGATTCTTTGTTCCCAGCTCATAATCCATGGCATAAAGCATCCGCTGCAAAGCCTTCACCTGTTCGCCGCTGCTTCCCTTTTTCAATACATGCAATGTTACATTCACTTTCTGTTCCTCCTGACCTGTTTCCGTTTCGTTTTCCTTCTTTTTCAGTCCTGCCGTCCCGGCAATGCCATCCATAGTAGCATATGCCGCCTGTTTGGCATATGCCTCTGTAAGAATGACCGGGGCATCTGACCGGCTGTCCATAAAGCCGTACTCCATCAGCACCGCAGGGGCATTGGTCTGACGAAGGACCTGAAGGCTTGCTTCTGCCTTTGGTTCTGCCCGATTGCCCCTCAGGCCGGTCGCGGCAATGCAGGCTTCATAAATGGCATCGCGGTATTCCGCTCCCTTAGCGCTGCCGGGATAGCTGTAGGCAACAATGCCTCCGCCTGTGCCCAGATCGATACCGCCATTGTGATGGATCGCTAAGAAAAAGTCCGCGCCCCAGCTATTTGCCGCGATACAGCGTGCGGACAGATCCACCGCCGCTTCCCCCTCCGGATCATCTACTCTCAGCAGCCCCACCCCCTCATACCGGGCGGCAGCTTCTGCAAAATACCGGGCTATCCGGTCGTTCAGCTCCCATTCTCTTGTTTCCTTGCTGTCTAATTCCTTTGGTATCCTCCGACCTGAGGTATACCGGTTATGGCCAGCGCCATAGGCGATTTTAAACATATTTTTTCCTCCTTTTCATTTTAGATCGTCTCCCATTCGCTCCAGGCATTTCCACCGTATTTCACTCTTTTGTGGATCTTGTTCGCGGCGGTTACCCGGAGCTGCATCGTGATCCACCCCATATTAAAGCTTATGTAGCCTTCGCTGTCGATGATCCCATATCCCACACGAAATTCCGAATCACTGAACCGAAATGCATCCAGCTCCTCAGCGGTCAAAAGCTTCGTTTTCAGGGGTATCCCATTGATGGCGACGGGAACATGGAAATTAAAATCGTTTTCTCCCCAGTCGAATACCGGGATACCCTTTCCTACGGTTACGGTTTTCGTTACCGTCATCAGCTTATCCGCAGCCTTCACCGTAACGCTGCATGCCTTCTGATAGTCCAGCCCGCTGATACTGACACTTGCCATATATTGATTCCCGTCGTGCCGGGCCTCGATCTGTGTAAATTCTCCCCCGTCGATCTGGTAAGACAAGGTCAGCTCGTTATCCTCAGCGCCAAAAGAACCGTCAAAGAAATTTCCCTTCACCGTCAGCGTGCCGTTGCCGCTGGTGGGGTCTGTGCGGGATGCTGCAAGGTTGCAGGTCAGCATTACATACTCCACCATTTCTACGGTCTTTTCATAGGTATTGGTATAGCCGCGGCTGTCAGTGGCAGCAAACAGGATGCTGCCGGTTTCCACACCGGAGATCATTCTTTCATCCTCCGACACCTGGATCCCGCCAACGGTTTTCCCCGCAAGCGCCGCACCGTTCTTCGCCTGTGCGGAAATGGTGCAGCAGGCTGTGGACATTCCGCATACCAGCTTATTCTCATCCCCGGTCAAGGCCAGGGTGTCTTCATTTATATCCACCACTGTACCGCTGACCTCCGGGCGGCAGTTTGCTTCGGCCGCCGTTACGGTAAAGGTAC
>CAYLNV010000059.1:0-6678 GCA_964385085.1 uncultured Oscillospiraceae bacterium | reverse complement strand
CGTCAAACAGAAATTTGATAAAATGAGGGAGGTAGCTCAAAAATTGAGCTACCTCCCAAACCTTTTCATTCACCTTGGAAAAATATGCGTTTTTTTACAGCCCCTTTTTCAACAATTGTTGATATAAAATTGAGGTTTGGTTGTAATTTTATTTTTATACTGCCTTCATAGAATGGACATGGAGGCTGAAAAGCATGGAAGACAAATACAAGCACAGGATCATAACCATCCCCAATATTCTGTCGGCCTTTCGGCTGCTGCTGATCCCGGTGATCGTATGGCTGTATGTATTTCGCCAGGACTATCTGTGGACGACTGCGGTTTTGGCGCTTTCCGGCATCACCGATATCGTTGACGGCATCATTGCCCGGAAATTTCATATGATCAGCGATTTTGGCAAGGCCTTTGATCCGGTGGCAGACAAGCTGACCCAGATCGCAATGCTTTTTTGCCTGGTAACGCGTTTTAAATGGATGCTGCTGCCCCTTTGTGTGATGATCGTAAAAGAGATCCTGGCCGGGATCCTGGGTCTGCTGGTGATCCGCAGGACGGGGGCGGTGAACGGTGCAGTCTGGCACGGCAAGGCAACCACCGCATCCTTGTACAGCATGATGATCATCCACTTGATCTGGTTCAATATCCCCGGTGTTATTTCCGGTATCCTGATCGGTTGCTGCACAGCTCTGGCGCTGTTGTCTGCCTTTTTATACAGCAGTGAGAACCTGAAAAAGCTGCGAAGCGGGAGAAGCTGCCATGCACAAAAATGAGGAACGGATCAAGCTGGCAGGCACAGTGGCATTTGAGATCTTTACGGTATACACGATCATTATGCTTTTGACAGGCAGTGAGCCGGACAGGCTGGCGCTGGCCTTTGCAACACTCCTGCTTGTGGCATTGCCGATGCTGATGGAGAAGCTGTTTCATTGCAGGATCAGCCTTCCGGTATACATATTCGCCCTTGCCTATGCCGTTGGTGCTATGCTGGGACATTGCTGGAAGCTGTACCATACCGTTCCCGTATGGGATAAGCTGCTGCACATCAGTGGCGGTGTGATGTTTACGATCGTTGGCGCGTTTGTGTTTGACCGCTTGGCGCAGGGAAGGCAAAAGCCGATCACCGGGGCGATCTTCGCCCTGTGTTTTTCTATTGCTGTCGCAGCGATCTGGGAGTTTGTGGAATTCGGAGCTGACCGATTGCTGGGGATGGATATGCAGAATGACATGGTCATTACGCATATCACTTCCTATTTGCTGGGTGATGAGATCGGTATAACCGGAAGCATTGAAAACATTCAGTCGGTGGTAGTGAACGGCACAGCCCTGCCGGGATATATCGACATTGGTCTTATTGACAGTATGCTGGATATGATACTGGAAAGTCTTGGCGCACTGATCACCTGCCTGCTGCTCCTGCTTGACAAGGGGAAGCATCCGTTGATTCAGGATAGGGGTGTGCCGTCTGATGGATACTAACACAGAAAAGAGTGATACATAATGGCAAAAGGCTATGTGATCTACAATCCTCTGGCCGGAAACGGCAAGGCTGAGGAGGATGCAAGGCTGCTGCAGATGGTTCTGGACGAGGAACTGGAATATTACGATATGACCCGGATCACCAACTATTCGGCCTTTATCAGCGGTATGGAAAAGGACGATTATTTACTGCTCGTGGGCGGCGACGGTACGTTGAACCGCTTTGTAAACGATACGGCAGCCATTGAGCTCCGGCAGGAGATCCTCTATTTTCCCACGGGGACCGGCAACGATTTTGCCAAGGATCTGGGCAAGGAGGCATATGAAGCCCCTTTCCCCGTTACCCGGTATTTGAAGGACCTGCCCAGTGTGGAGGTCAAGGGCAAGCGATACCGCTTTATCAACGGTGTGGGCTTTGGAATTGACGGCTACTGTTGTCAGGTGGGGGACGAAATGAAGAAAACACCCGGCAAAAAGGTGGATTATACGGCCATTGCTGTTGATGGTCTGCTGTTCCGCTTTCAGCCGAGAGATGCGAAGGTTACGGTGGACGGCAGGGAATATACCTATAAAAAGGTATGGATCGCACCGACGATGTTTGGCCGTTACTATGGCGGCGGCATGATCCCGGCACCGGAACAGGACAGACGGAACGAAGAAGGAACGCTCTCCTTGATGGTGTTCCATGATTCCGGCAAGCTGCGCACGCTCTGCGTATTCCCCAGCATTTTCAAGGGGGAGCATGTGAAGCAGACCGATGTGGCGGCAGTCCATACCGGACGTGAGATCACCGTGGAATTTGACAGACCCACACCCCTCCAGATCGACGGTGAAACGATTCTGAATGTTACGAAGTATACTGCCAGATCGGCAGTGCGCAATATGAATAAAACGAAGGAGAAGGTATTATGTTAAAACGCAGTCTTGGCGGCATGGCTATGAGCCTCATTGAATTGGTCATTGGTATTTTGCTTCTCATAGATCCTGTTGGATTTACTTCCGGGATCATCATTACCTTTGGTATCGTACTGATGATCATGGGTATTGGCACAACGATCAGGTATTTTCGCACAGAGCCGGAGGAAGCGGCAGTGGGCCAGATCCTTGTGAAGGGGCTGCTTATGCTTTTGGCGGGCGCTTTCTGCGCGTTCAATTCCTATTGGTTTATCACTACCTTCCCTGTGCTGACGCTGATGTACGGTGTGGTGATCTTGATCACGGGCATCACAAAGATCCAGTGGACCGTGGATATCATCCGTATGAAGCGCAGCAAATGGCTTTGGATGGCGATCAGCGCAGTAATATCTGTTTTGTGCGGTATCGTGATCATTACCAGTCCTTTTAGTACCACAGCGGTTCTGTGGACGTTCGTCGGTATCAGCCTGATCGTTGAGGCGATATTCGATATGATCGGCGGCATTTTTGGCAACCGTGAAAAGAGGGCAGAGCAGGAAGCAGCAGAAGAAAACTGAAAAGTAAGGGAGAGGTAGTATGAAACTGGAGTGGAAGACCTGCTGGAAAGTGGGCATCAGTATTTTCTTGTTGTATCTGTGCATCCATTACTGGACGGGCTTTATGACCTTTCTGGGAACCTTGGCGGGAGCGGCGGCACCGTTGCTGATCGGCTGCGTGATCGCCTATGTTGTGAATATCCTTATGAGCTTTTATGAGCGCCACTACTTCCCGCGCTCACAGAAGAAGCTTTGCGTAAAGAGCCGCAGGCCGGTATGTATGCTGGCAGCCTTCCTTTCGCTGGTGGCTGCGGTGATCCTGCTGCTCAACATTGTAGTACCGGAGCTGGCGGCTGCGGTGCAACTGCTTTTGGCGCAGGTCCCCGGTGTGATCAAAAGCTTTTTGGGGTGGCTGGAGAGTAAGAATATCGTCCCGGCAGACCTGCTGGCGCCCCTTGCCGGCATTGACTGGAGATCGAAGCTGGAGCAGATATTCAATGTGCTGACCACCGGAGTGGGAAATCTCCTTGGCGCAGCAGTCAATGTGGTTTCCTCCGTGTTCTCAGGCATTGTAACCGCGCTGTTTGCGGTGATCTTCTCCATCTACCTGTTGGGGGATAAGGAAAAGCTGGGGAGACAGGCTGACCGTGTTATGAAGCGGTTTATGTCCCGGAAGCTTTATACAGGCACACGTTCTGTGCTGGCAGTTCTGGATGACTCCTTTCATAAGTATCTGGTAGGTCAGTGCACAGAGGCATTGATCCTCGGTGGACTGTGTACCGTCGGCATGTGGATATTCCAGTTCCCCTATGCCACTATGACCGGTGCGGTGATCGCCTTTACGGCACTGATCCCGGTGGCGGGCGGATATATCGGTGCTGCGGTGGGTGCCTTTATGATCCTTACCGTTTCCCCGGTAAAAGCCCTTCTGTTCCTGGTGTATATCGTTGTTCTGCAGCAGCTTGAAAACAATTTGATCTACCCCAGGGTGGTAGGGTCTTCTATGGGCTTGCCCGGGATCTGGGTGCTGGCTGCCGTTACGGTCGGCGGCGGTGTGATGGGCGTTGCCGGTATGCTGATCAGCGTTCCCCTTGTGGCAACGGTTTATCGGCTGCTGCAGCAGTCTGTCAGAAAACAACGCACGATGGTTGGGAGTGAGGAAGGTGTTACAGACGGGAAAACCACAGAAGGGGCGGCTGCAGAGCACGATTCGTAAAACAATTCGCCAGATCATTGCCCATGATGTGTCGAAAAGTGCTGCAGCGCTGACTTATAATCTCCTGTTTGCGCTGTTTCCGCTGCTGATCTTTGTCAGTAACCTTTTAGGCTTGATGGAGCTGAATGTTGCGTCGATCACAGCAGCCTTGCTGCCGATCTTGCCGGATGATGTGGTTTATCTTTTGGAATCCTACCTTAATCATGTTACCCATAATTCCAGTGAGGCCCTGTTTTGGTTCTCTCTGGTCTTCACCGTATGGTTTCCTATGCGGGCAGTTAAGGGTCTGATGGATGATGTGCGGCTTGCCTACGGCTTGGGCAAGCCGGAAAAGCCTGTATTTTATATGATCCGGCAGCTTTTATTCACGATCGTGTTTTTGGTAATTATCATTTTGCTGTTTTTCCTGGCGGTATTGGGCAGACGGTTTGTAACGACGGTTACGGCATGGCTGGGCATCCATCAAATGCTGACGATCCCGCCGATCCTGCTGAATTTATGGCAGTATCTTCGCTTTGCATTGGTAGCTGCAATTATGTTTGCAGTTTTGGGAATGTTGTATGCGGTGGCACAGGACAGGAAAAACCGGATCAAAACGATCCTGCCCGGAGTAGCGTTGGCTATGGTGGCATGGCTGGTGGTCAGCATTGGCTTTTCCGCATATGTAGAGAATTTTGCGGATTATTCCGTGATTTACGGCACATTGGGCGCAGTGATCGTCCTTTTGGTATGGCTTTATCTGACATCCTTTATCCTTATTCTGGGAGCGGAGTTCAATGCGGCATTAGCCTGCAGCGAAGCAAAACGGTCTGATGCCATTGAAAAGAGTTTACATTGAGTTGAAGCTGCCGCAGTATTTTAATGGGCAATATAATGGAGGAAGTATTATGACTGAGAAGAAACCATCCGTATTGTTCAGGATCATCAAGTGGCTTGTAAGGGTGTTTTATCCCAAGACCCGGGTGGTAGGTGCGGAAAATCTGCCGGACGAGTCGGTGATCATCGTCGGCAATCACTGCCAGATGAACGGACCGATCGTGGGCGAGCTGTATGTGCCCGGAGAACCCTACATCTGGTGCGCTGGGGAGATGATGCATCTGAAGGATGTGCCCGGGTATGCCTTCCAGGATTTCTGGAGTCAGAAGCCAAAGTGGACACATCCGGGCTACAAGCTGCTTTCCTATATCATTGCGCCCCTGTCGGTCTGCGTGTTTAACAATGCCCGGACCATCGGTGTTTATCACGACACCCGTATTCTTTCCACATTCAAGAATACGGTGAAGCGGCTGCAGGAGGGAAAGAGCGTGGTGATCTTCCCGGAGCATGATGTGAAGCACAATAACATCATTTATGACTTCCAGGATAAGTTTATCGACATCGCAAAGCTTTACTACAAAAAGACCGGCAAGGAATTGGCCTTTGTGCCGCTGTATATTGCGCCGAAGCGAAAGGAAATGCACCTGGGCAAGCCGATCCGCTTCTGTGCAGATGAGCCTATGGACGCAGAGCGCAGCCGTATCTGCAAGTATCTGATGGACGAGATCACGGCGATCGCCCAGAGCCTGCCGGAGCATACCGTAGTGCCGTACCGGAATATCCCGAAGAGGGATTACCCGTCCAACATACAGGAGGAAACCTATGAGAAAGCCAGTAGTTGATTACAGGACCTTTCGCCTGCGCAAGCTCAATGACCCGCAGTTTTCCCACTTAAAGCTGCTGCTTGGCTGGGTGGGGTATTTTATCCTGTATTTTCTCACGGAGAACCTGATCCCGGCAGAAAAATGCCATCCGGTGCATATGTTTTTGGATGATCTGATCCCGTTCTGTGAATGGTTTTTGATCCCCTATGTGTTCTGGTATGCCCTGATCGTGCTTTCGCTGGGGTATTTTCTGCTCTACAATGTGGACAGCTTCAAACGGCTGCAGACCTATATTATCATCACCCAGATCCTTGCCATGCTCTGTTATATCGTCTATCCTACCCGGCAGGATCTGCGGCCCACGGAGTTTTTAAATGATAATTTTCTGACCCGGTGTGTGTCGTTTCTGTATGCCTTTGATACCAACACCGGTGTTTGCCCCTCGCTTCATGTGGCCTATTCGCTGGGGATCGCATCTGTTTGGACAAAGGAGAAGAATTGCCACCCCCTGTGGAAGGCATTTGTGGTCTTTGCGGTGGTCATGATCTGCCTGTCCACCATGTTTATCAAGCAACATTCTGCGGTGGATTTCTTTGCGGCCATCCCGGTGTGCCTGATCGCAGAGGGGATCGTTTACCGCGACCGTTACTTTAGGAAGAAGAAATAGAGAGGGAAAAAGATGGAAAAGAGGATCCATTTATATGTCAGTAAAAAGAATGTGGCACTATGGCTGATGGCTCTGTGTATGCTGGCTTCTGCCACAGCAAGGATCGTTGTGTTTTCTCAGGTGGAGGGCGTGGGCGTTTGGCGGCAGATCGTATGGCCGGTGGCCGCAACGCTTTTGTTTGCCCTGCTTGCGATCCTGACCGGTAAGGAAATGCTCTATAAGACAGCCGTT
>CAYLNV010000058.1:0-6725 GCA_964385085.1 uncultured Oscillospiraceae bacterium | reverse complement strand
GAAGTGGATATTCCCACTCCGGAAGAAAACAATCTTACTTATTAAGCAAAGGGGGGATAGCTATGTTTGAGAATGTAAAAGCAATTTGCCAGGAATATCTGAAAAAAGGTCTGCCCTATTTTGACCTGTGTGTTTATAAGGATGGCAAGGAGCTGCTTCGGTATATGGACGGCTACGCAGACCTGGAAAATAAGCTTCCGGTCCGGGGTGATGAGCGTGTCAATGCCTATTCCAATTCCAAGCCCGTTACCGTTGTGGCTGCCTTGAAGCTGTGGGAAAAGGGACTGTTCCATTTAGAGGACGAGCTTTCTGCATATATGCCGGAGTATAAGGAAATGACTGTGCAGACAGAAAATGGCATCGTTCCTGCCAAGAACCCCATTAAGATCTGGCATCTGTTCACAATGACTGCAGGCTTCAGCTATTCCCTTGAAGGAGAGTGGCTGGAGAAGCTGCGTCAGGATACCCAGGGACGCTGTCCCACCCGTGAGGTGGCGCGGTATTTGGCAAAAGCGCCGCTGATTTATGAGCCGGGAACGGATTATCAGTATAGCCTTGCCCACGATGTACTGGCAGCGCTGGTGGAGGTCGTGTCCGGAAAGAAGTTTGAAGCTTATGTAAAAGAGAATATTTTTGATCCCCTGGGAATGACTGGGTCCGATTTCCTGATCCCGATGGAGGACTACGAAACGATCTCAAAGCAGTACTTCTTCCGGAAGGGAAAGGCGGAGCTGGACAGACATAATGAATTCCGCTTCGGTCCGGAGCATGCCAGCGGCGGCGCAGGTATGGTAAGCACCCTGGACGATCAAATGAAATTCGCAGAAGCACTGCGTACCTATCAGCTTCTGAAAAAGGAAACGGTGGATATGCTGAGCAAAAACTGGCTGACACCCCGGCAGTTGGAAAGCTTTCCCCAAAAGGAAAAGTATTTCTACGGTTTGGGTGTGCGCACCGCAAAGCCGGGATCTGCCCGTGCAGACTTTGGCTGGGGCGGCTCGGCAGGTATGCTTTTGTGCGTGGACATACCTCACGGGATCTCTCTGGTCTATGCACAGCAGATGAGAGGTTTTATGAATATGGCGATCCGAACCCGTATTTATGAAGCCCTTTTGCAGGATCTGGGCTTCGACCTGCAGATCAAAGCCCTCACCCGGGAAGAAAGAGAATTAACATACTGATAAAAAAGCCTGTTGCAAAATGGAGTGCAACAGGCTTTTTTGGCTGTCAAATTTCTGTTTGACGACTAGTTGTAAACATTGCAACCAGCTATCGTATCTCCACGTCTTTGCGAGGAGCGCATAGCGCGACGTGGCAAACCGCATCCCATAAAATGTTGCGATAACAACGCATTTCCGACAGGAGAACGGATTGCCACAACCAGTCTGCGGACTGGTTTCGCAATGACGTGTGTTTTAGGTAAACTGTTCGATAAACAGAAATTTGACGGTTTATAAAAGCAAGCATCATAAAATATAATGCTTGCTTTTATTTTATCTTGTGTTTCTATCTGCTCTGTGATACAATATGTAGTAGAAAAAAGAGGGGATAGGAAACAGCTATGAAGATAAAGACAAAGCACCTTTCTTACGGAAAGGTCATGGCACTGCCGCGGCCAAAGCACCGTATGCCCTTGCGGCCTATGGGGCTTTTGCAGGCGGTGATCCGGATCTTGTCCATATTTGACCTGAGACCCACCAAATTTACCTATCAAAACCACGGCATGGAGAAGCTGGGCAGGAAAGAGCCCTGTCTGATCCTGATGAACCATTCCTGTTTTCTGGATCTGAAGATCGCTTCCCGGATCTTCTTCCCCCGGCGCTACGGCATTGTCTGCACTACTGACGGCTTTGTGGGTAAGGAATGGCTTATGCGGCTGATCGGCTGTATCCCCACCCAGAAATTCGTCAGCGATGTGAGCCTGATCCGGGATATGGAATATATGCTGAAAAAGAAGAAGACCAGCGTCCTGATGTTCCCGGAGGCCGGATATTCCTTTGACGGCAAGGCAACACCCCTGCCCAGGAAAATGGGTATTTTGCTGAAAAGGCTGAATGTGCCGGTGGTTACGGTGATCACCCAAGGCGCATTTGCCAGAGATCCCTTGTATAACTGCCTGCAGAAGCGGAAGGTCGCGGTCCGGGCAGATGTGAAGTATCTTTTGAGCCAGGAGGATATTCGCACCAAGACCGTGGCGGAGCTGGATGCTATCCTGGACGAGGCTTTTGGTTTTGACAGCTTTGCCTGGCAGCAGGAGAATAATGTGGTGATCGATGAACCCTTCCGGGCTGACGGCCTGAACCGGATCTTATACCGCTGCCCCCATTGTGGAAAAGAGGGCAAGATGGACGGAAAGGGCATCAAGCTCACCTGCCGGAATTGCGGCAAGGTCTATGAGCTGACGGAGCTGGGTTATTTGCAGGCGAAGGACGGACAGACTGCCTTTACCCATGTGCCTAACTGGTATGCCTGGGAGCGGGGACAGGTCCGCAGTGAGCTGGAAAACGGCACATACCGGATGGAAGCGAAGGTGGACATTGCCATGCTGGTGGACTATAAGGCCCTTTACATGGTGGGAAGCGGTGTGCTGACCCACGATGAAAACGGTTTCCGGCTCACCGGCTGTCATGGAGAGCTGGACTATTCCCAGGGTCCTCTGACTTCCTATACACTGAACTGCGATTATTATTGGTATGAGATCGGGGATGTGATCTGCATTGGCGACAAGGATGCGCTGTATTACTGCTTCCCCAAGGGCGGTGATGTGGTTACCAAGACCCGCCTTGCAACAGAGGAGCTGTATAAGCTGAAAAAGCGCCGCAAAGCGACGGTATAAAAGGGACTGTAAAGAAACGCATATTTTTCCAAGGTGAAAGAAAACAATTTTGGGAGGCAGCTCAATTAGACTGCCTCCCTTATTTTATCAAATTTCTGTTTGTTGAACTGACTTATGGTAGGGCTTATGGCTGTCTCCCTCCTCTGAGCCTCTCCTGAAAGGAGAGGGGGACCGCGTTAGCGGTGGAGTGGTTGCCTTGCCCGTTTGCGGTGTCCGGCAGAAGCTTTGCCTGACAAAGCAGGCTCGCTTCTTGCCGACCGCGGTACACGCTGCGCCATCGCTTTTTCCGCCACAGGCGGCGCTCGGCTCGCGGCCTGCAAAGCCGTGGTTTTCCTTTGTTGTGAATATCTATCGTACCTGCTCGAATAATTGTCAATTGTCTTTCAGCTTGCCTAAAATGCCCAGCAAAATCTCACAGTGTGCCTGCTCCTGAGCGGCAAGGCGGGAAAAAATATGTCCGTACTCCGGGTCGTTTGCCCGCGCCTGATATTGGGTAAGGCTTTGCATTTCTCTTCCATAGCAGCGGCGCAGCAGGACCTGCGTTTGCTCCTGCGGCGCAGGGGGCGTATGAAGAGATGGGTGGCGGCCGGTGAGCAGAGCATAGATCCCCCGCAGGCAGGCGGCATGGGCTTGCTCCTGGTGCGCCATTTGACGCAGTGCCTCCCCCTCTCTGCCTGTGAATTTTCGGGACAGATGCAGATAAGTGTGGGCGGCGGTCTGCTCCGCGGTGATCAGTGTCAGAAGGGAGGCAGGGTCAGGCCCTGTTTCCTGACTGCTTTGGACGCGCTGCCAAACCTCAGCGGCTTTCTTTGGATCGTATGGGCGCATAACACATCTTCTCCTTTTGGCTTGAACTGGTTATTCCAGTATATGGTCCAGAAGCGGTTTGTGCCAATCGAACAATGATTTTGGTCTTTACTTTCCAATGGTTTGTTTTATAATAAGGGAAAAGCAAAGGAGGGATATTATGGATATCAATGAACTGCTGAAGGGTGTGGATTGCGCCTGCGGCCGCCATCATGATTGCGACATTGAGGCGGTATACATCGAAAAGAGTGCCATCAGGCATTTGACGGACCTGTGCAGGGCATATACCCGTATTTTGGTGGTTGCGGACGAAAACACTTTTGCTGCCGCAGGTCAGCAGACCATGGCTGCCATTGAAGGCAAGACCGTGGAAACCGTACTGTTCGGCAGGGAGATCCTGGTGCCGGATGAAAAGGCAGTTCGGACGGTAACAGATGCCCTTGGACAGGCTGAGCTGATCATTGGCATTGGCTCCGGTGTCATTCAGGACCTGTGCAAATATGTTTCCCATGTAAGCGAGCTGCCCTACATGGTGGTTGCCACTGCACCGTCTATGGACGGCTATGCCTCCAACGGTGCGGCTATGATCGCAGGCGGTATGAAGGTTACTTATGCCGCAGGCCTGCCCAGAGCACTGGTAGCGGACACAGATATTCTGAAAAATGCCCCCCTGGAAATGATCAAGGCAGGCTACGGCGACATCATCGGCAAATTCTCCGCCCTGAATGACTGGAAGCTGAGCCATGCGGTAACCGGAGAATATTTTTGTCAGTACATATATGACCTGACCTATGATCAGATCAAAAAGACCCTTTCCCTGGCAGAGGGTATTTTGCAGCGGAACGAGGAAAGCGTGAAGGCCCTGATGGAAGCGCTGATGATCATCGGTATTTTAATGAGCTTTGCCGGCTCTTCCAGACCGGCTTCCGGCAGCGAACATCATTTATCCCATTTCTTCGAGATCACCGGCATTGTGGATGAAGAGCCCTACCTCCCGCACGGGATCGATGTGGCCTATTCCACGGTGATCACCGCCGGGCTGCGGGAGGAGATCCTGGCAAAGCCCTTCCCGGGTCAGCAGTACTGCCCTGCTCCGGCCGTTTACAAGGAGAAAATGACCGGCATTTATAAAGCTGTGGCGGCCGGGTGCATGGCCCTGCAGGAGAAGACAGGTTATTATACCAGGGATTTCGGCTATCAGCAAAAGGAGCATGAGATCCGGGCCATTCTTTCCGAAATGCCAACTGCGGCGCAGATCGAGAAGATGCTCAACCTGGGCGGGCTGGAGATGGATGCGTTTTACCGCTTCTACACAGCAGAAAAGATCGAAAATGCCAAGCTTTACGCAAAGGACCTGAAGGACCGCTATACTGTCCTTTGGATCTACTATGCCTTCCAATAGAATGAAAACAAGGGGGCTGTAAAGAAACCTGAAAATTTATTCAGAATATACATTCTTGCCAAAACTGTCAAATTTCTGTTTATGGGGCTGTAGGGACACCCGTCCTCGGGTGTCCGCGGACACCGCAGGAGCGGTGTCCCTGCTCTGAGGCGGTGCAACACACCGTCAAACAGAAATTTGACGCATTGGATTGTAATGTTTTAGCGTTAATACAATCGATGCCGCAGATCACAGCCCGAGGGCTTCGTAGACTTCATCCCGGATGGGGGCATAAAACGCGCCCATGAGATTGGGCCAGCTACGGATATGCTGCATAAAGGAGAAGGACAGGCGGTTCTGGGTATCAACGATCAAAAATGCGCCGTTGGCGCCATCCCAGCCAAATTCTCCCAGGGGGCTGCGCTGGCCCTGACTTTTATCGATCAGCGTCCGCACACCCAGACCGTAGCCGTAGCCCGGACCGGCGGCGCAGGAGAACCGGGGATCCCGGACAAAAGTGCCCATCTGATTTGTCCGCAGGGCATCGATGGAGGCTTCGGTCAAGATCCGTGCGCCGTTGGCGCCCACACCACCGCAGGCCATGGCATCGGCAAACAGGGCATAGTCATCCAGGGTGGACACCAGACCACCGCCGCCGCTTTCGTAATGCCGATTAAAGTTGTAGGGATGCGCATCTCCGATGTATACCACTTCCCCGGCCTTTGTCGGACATTCATATTGAGAGGCAACCGGGGAAACGTTCTTATCAAAGCCTGTGTGGGTCATGCCCAGGGGCGCAAAAATATTCTTTTGCAGATATTCACCAAACCGTATACCGGTCGCCACCTCCATGACCGCAGCCAGCACATCCAGGCATAGACTGTACTTAAACTGATCGCCCGGGTGGAACAGAAGGGGCTTTTTGGCGATCTCAGCAGCCATCTGGCGGGTAGTCAGGGTGCTGCGGTCGCAGGTCAGGTCTTCCCCGATGTTATACTTGATCCCTGCGCTCATGGTCAGAAGATGGTGAACGGTGATGGGCTCCCGGGGCATTACCAGCGTGCCGTTTTCGTTCACCATCACATCCCCGAATTCCGGCAGCAGGTCTGCCACCCGGGTCTCCAGCGACAGCACACCCTGCTCGATAAGCTGCATGGCTGCTGCAACGGTAATGGGCTTGGTGCAGGAGAAAATATAGAAGTACTCTTCACCGGTCATGGGGACCCGGGTATCCCGATCCCGTACACCGCAAACATAGCGGTAGATCTCCTTGTGGTCCTGGCGGATGGAGATGGAACAGCCGGGCACACCGGTTTCCAGCAGCGCGTCCATCCGTTTTTTAACACAGGATAGGTCCATAACAGCAACTCCTCTTTTGTTGGATAGAAAAAGTATATCACACTGTTTTTGGGGTGTAAATGTGTTTTTCGACAAGGTTTTGTTGATATCCGTTTTGGTTTTTTTAAGGTTTACAAATTTTTCATGAAAAATATGCAAATAGTGCTTGCTTTTTCAGAAAGGTTGGGTTATGATATAGCCGTTAGCACTCAGAAACAAAGAGTGCTAAAGAAGATGTAGATAAATGCGGATCTGTTCTGCGATCTAAATAACCAATCGATGGAGGTAATGTTATGAAACTCAAACCCATGGCAGACAACATTCTGCTCAAAGCTACCGAGGCAGAGGAGACCACTTCTTCCG
>CAYLNV010000057.1:0-6926 GCA_964385085.1 uncultured Oscillospiraceae bacterium | reverse complement strand
GATGCGCTGGTGGTGGTGGTAGAAAAGGACGGTCCTGCCTGCCACACCGGTTCTGATTCCTGCTTTACAAACCCTGTGTGGGAAAGTGAAAGCCTGCAGGAGTTCAGCCTGCAGGGACTGTATGATATGCTCCTTAGCAGAAATGAGACCCGTCCGGAGGGCTCTTACACCACTTACCTGTTTGAAAAGGGGATCGACAAGATCCTGAAAAAGGTGGGCGAGGAGTGTACGGAGGTCATCATTGCCGGAAAGGCAGACGATAAGAAGGAAACTGTCTACGAGCTGGCGGATCTTGCCTATCATGCTATGGTGCTGATGGTGCAGATGGGGATTACCGTAGAGGATGTCCACAAGGAGTTGGCCTCCCGCCATATTATCGACCACAAGGTCAAGCAGGAGAAGATGACCAAATGATCCCTTCTACTTACCATGCCCACACCCTGTTTTGCGACGGCAAGAACAGCCCGGAAGAAATGGTGCAGCAGGCCATCCGGCTTGGCTGCCCGGAGATCGGACTGTCCGGACACTCCTATGTTGCCTTCGATGAAGACTTTTGTATGTCAAAAGCGGGAACGAAGGAATATATTGCTGTGATCCGTGCCTTGCAGGAGAAGTACCGGGGGCAGATCGTGATCCGGCTGGGGCTGGAACAGGATTATTATTCCGATCCCCCGGAGGACGAATTTGACTATGTGATCGGCTCTGTCCACTACCTGAAGAAGGATGGCTGCTACCTGCCGGTGGACCATAGCCGGGAGCGTCAGATCGAGGCAGTCCGTAAGCATTACGGCGGAGACTATTACAGCTTTATTGAGGATTACTATGAAGCGGTGGCAGATGTGTACCGGAAGACCGGCTGTCAGATCGCAGGGCATTTTGATCTGGTTACCAAGTTCAATCGGGAGCAGGAGCTGTTTGATCCCCAGCACCCCCGGTATCAGGCAGCAGCCAACAAAGCGCTGGATGCGCTATTGGCATCCCCGGTTACGCTGGAGGTCAATACCGGTGGGATCGCCCGGGGGTATACCACCAAGCCCTATCCCGCCCAGGACATTCTGACCAAATGGCTTTCCGCTGGCAAGCCCATCCTATACAGCTCCGACTGCCACGATGCAGAGCAGCTTCTCTTTGGGTATGACCTGTATGAAGCCCATGTCCGCGCCTGCAGCAAATAAGAATAAGTATTTTGCAACACACCCGTTTTCATTGACAAATATTGCAGGAAGCTTTATACTTTTATTAGAACTTTTCTAATTAAGGAGTTGAGCATTTTATGGATTATGCGTCCAGTTGGGATTTTACATTGGCAAATTACGGGGCAGTGTGGGCCTTTTTGGTGCAGCTTGGATTGCTGCTGCTGTTTTTGATGTTGGGAAATATTCTCCGACGCACCATTCCGTTATTTCAAAAATGTCTGATTCCTTCTGCGCTGTTGGGCGGTGCGCTGCTGCTGATCGTGGATGTGATCTGCAAGCAGTTTGGCTTTATTCTGGTTGACAACCGGCTTATGCAGGTCATTACTTACCACTGTCTGGCGATCGGTTTTGCATCCATGACCTTGAAGACGGAAAAAAGCACCCATAAGACAAACAAGACGCAGGTGGTCGAATTTGGCGCACTGCAGGGCGGCTGCTATATGCTTCAGGCCTTTGTGGGCCTTGGGATCACGCTGATCCTGTTCCTGCTGACCCGGTACAGCGGAAAGGCTACCTCCTATATTTGCGGTCTGATCCTGCCTCTGGCATTCGGACAAGGCCCCGGAAATGCACTGAGCTGGGATATTAACTTTACCAATACCCCTGCGGCCCAGTTTGCCGGCAACGGCAGCTTCGGTCTGTCTCTTGCATCCATCGGCTTTGTGGTGGCTTCTGTATTTGGTGTGCTGTATATCAATATTTACAAAAAACGGGGCGGACTGTTTGTCCGCAAGGCAAGACCCACCGGCGAGATCGTGGACCAAAGCAATCCCGGCGGCGATGAGATCCCGGATAACGAATCTGTGGATAAATCCACCCTGCAGGCAGGCTTTGTGGCGCTGGCCTATGCGCTCTCCTTCGGATTTATGTGCCTGCTGGGCATGCTTTCCGATTTTACAAACAGCATCGCTTGGGGCTTTAACTTCCTGTGGGCCTCCCTGGCTGCTATGCTGATCAAGTTTGTGGTCGGACGGCTGCGCAGACATAATTTGATGCACCGGGTCTACATCAACAACTATCAGATGGACAGGATCTCCGGTTTCTCCTTTGACCTGATGATCGTTGCCGGTGTGGCTGCCATTGAGATCAATGACATCAAGAATTATATTCTGCCTGTTGTGATCCTTAGCGTGGTCGGCGCGGTGATCACCTATGTTTATATCCGCAAGGTTTCCAAAGAGTGCTTTAAGGGCTTCGAGCATGAAATGTTCCTGATGACCTACGGCACTATGACCGGCACTGCCTCCAATGGCATGATCCTGATGAAGGAGATCGATCCGGGCCTGCGGACTCCCACCTCCAGCCTGTACATCCTTTCCAATTTCCCTGCTATGGTGATGATCGCACCGTTGCTGTTCCTGCTGAGCTTTGCGGCGCAGTCATCCACAAATGCAGTGATCGCCTGTGTTATTTTCTTTGTGCTGTGGTCCTCTTACACCGTGTATTTGTTCCGCAGAAAAATTTTTAAAAAGCGGTACGCAGATAAGCCTGTACCCGTTTGGACAGACGAGACATAAGACCTATATACAAAGCCCAGAGGACCTGCGTCCTCTGGGCTTCTGTTTTTTGTCGCAAAAGAAGCAGGGGCGAACGGTTTGTTCGCCCCTGTGAGCCTTTTTGAACTGTTAGGTCGTTACGTTTACGCTGCGGGAACGGGCAAAGGTTTCAGCGGCAGAGCCTGCAGGGCAGGTGATGCTGTAGCCGTCGGGGGAGCGGAACATATCCGGATAGATATTTACCAGTGTGCCGGGTAGCTGCAGGTCAAGCACCTCCTTACGGTAGGAGACGAAGTTGCCCTTGCGGATGTTCGTTACACCCTCAGGAATAACAATACGGCTGGCTTGCTGCTGGCCACCAAAGGCATAACGCCAGATAGTGGCAGTACCCACCTTTACGGACACTGTGCCGGTCTTGCCCTGGGGACACAGGATCAGGCTGACACCGTTTTTGGTGTAGATCATACCATCGGAGGAAACATAATCCGGATTGTCCTCATGTATTACTACACTTTGCAATGCACGGCAGCCGAGGAATAACTCACCGGACAGATAATCCACCGTTGCAGGCAGAGAGATCTCTGTAAGGGTCTCATTATAGCCGTTCTTGGGTGCAAAGGCGGTCTCCTCGATCGTGGTTACAGTGTCTGCCACAGTGAGGGTTGCTGCCTTGTTCAGATTGGCATACAGGACAGTCAGGTCGCGGGAATAGATGCAGCCGTCCTGAAGGATAAAGTAGGGATTTTCTGTGCTGATCTTCACATCCTCCAGATAGTAGGTATCAGAGATGTTATCCCAGCAGGCAAGGCCACGGCCTACGGACAAAGCGGTCATACTGTCGGGCAGACCGATATATTCATCCATACTGACTACGGAATCCGGAAGCACCAGACCCGTGATGCTGTCGCACATATTCAGGCTATGGAATGACAGGTGGTTGACACCGCTGGGGATCTCCAATTCGCCCTTGTATGTATAAGCGGCTTGCACAAAGACAGTGCCGGATTTGTTCAGCAGGTGGCCGTTTTTGGCGCTGTAGTACTCGTTGAGACTGCTTACGGTAAAGCTGGCAATGGGGAATGCATTGAAGGCATCGTAGCCGATCCACTGCACGTTCGGTCCGATCTCTACCGATCGTACAGGGGAAGCAGTGTTGACACTGACACCAAACTGACCGAAGGCGCTGTGGCCGATGGTTTCCAGAGCTTCTGGCAGAGTCAGGCTCTGCAGATTTGTTGTATCGTAGAAGGCATAGCTGCCGATGTGCTTTAAGGAGGCGGGGAAAACCACTTCCTTCAGAGCCTCAGAGCCTCGGACAGCACCGGATCGAATCGTTTCTATGCCCTCGGGGATTGACAGCCTGGTGCCTGCACCCAGAGGGGCCTGTACCAGCTCTTTGCCGTCAGCGGTCAGCAGGATGCCGTTTGCTGCCTTAAAGCAGGTGCTGCTGCCGTTGGGATCACCGCCTACAGTGAAGCCGATGATGCTTGTGCAGTCGGCAAAGACACCGCTGCCCATATAGCTGACCGTAGTGGGAATGTTTGCAGCAGTCAGAGCTGTACCGGAGAAAGCGCCGGCTTCAATGCGCTGGATGCCATCGGGCAGGTACATACTGATGAGACCGGATTTGGCAAAGGCCTCACTGTGGATCTCCGTGACAGAGCCCATAAAGACAAGGCTGGTCAAATTTCGGCAGTTGGAGAAGGCACGCGCGCCGATGATCTCCAGGTATTCGGGCAGGTACACGGAGGTGATATCCCGATTGTAGTAGAACGCCTCCGATGCGATGACGGTAACCTTCTTGCCGGATACTTCCTTGGCAATAAAAACCTCGCCGCCGGCACCGGTGTAGTCTACGACCTCCGCGTGATCGGAGTAGATGTGGTAAATAACACCGTCCTTTGCATACTGAGAGTAGGTGTTGCCGTTGTAATATTCGATCACATCCGAGGCATAAGTGTTGCCCTGGGTGTCTGTCAGAAGGATCTGTACGAAGAATTGCTCCTGAAGCTCTTCCATGCTGACCTGCTCCAGCCAGAATTCCTCCTGATAGGACAGAAGCTGGTAGTAGGTATCGCCACTGTCGTCCCAAATAGTGTAGGCGGAGAGGACACCGGAATTATCACAGGTGGGGAACAATGTTACATAGCGGTTTGCAATGTATTCCCACTGGGACAGGTCAGGCTCGGAACGGCCAACCACATCACTGTTGCCCAAGTTGGTAACGGCGATAATGTTCATACGGTCAGAAGCACCTTCCGTGAAGGTGAGGGCGATCCGCTGGCTGCCGGCAGTATCCATGCTGGTGGTCAGGTAGCCGTCAAGGCTCATATACATAGTACCGGTGCTGTCCTTCAGCAACTGGGAGGGCCACAGAATACCGCTGGATTCCTCGTCGGTTTTCAGGACGATCAGTTTCTGATCGGCAGGCAGGCTTACCTTACCGGTGCTGTCCGGCTCCAGAGGGATCTGCGACAGAACAGGAATATAGACCCTTTGACCGGAGGAGGCATCGGTATCCGCCCGGAAAACGGTGTAGGTTACCTCCGAGAGATTTGAAAGCTGCTGGGAAGTCAACTGCAGGCTGGCACCGTTGAACTGGGGTGCAGAGGGCGCTTCCGGCTCGGCAGCAGGCGGCGCAGTGGGCTGGGTTGCAGCCGGCGCGGTGGGTGTAGCTGTGGAAGGATCTTCTACCTGATGTTCGGTGAAGCTGGCAGCAGGTTCGCCGTTGATCCAGTAGTCGGTGAAGGCGGCAATGAAGCTTTCGTAGCCTGTGCAGTCAGTCAGATCCTGATAGAAGTGCTGACCGATGCCATCGTACAGCGTTTTATTGTCATAGGGGAAATAGACGGCAAGACCTGTAGCGTTGCTGATATTGGAGACCTGCTGAATCACCAGACCGGAAAGCGCAGACTGAAGGCTGCTCACCTCACTGCCGTACAGGCTCTTGAGATTTTTTGCCATATGTCCCATATCCACAAGGTCGTAGGCGCTTGAGGAAGTCTGGGCAAAACGCTGAGTCTTGTTTCTTGCCTGCGCGATGGCAGAGTATTTGCCGTTCTTTACACCGTCAGCCATTTTGGAATATAGCTTGTCTGCTGCGGAGCGGAAAGAGCTCAGCCTGGAAAGATCTATACAGGACAGGGTGTACTTGGGTGCTACCCGATAGCTCTCCATAGATTTTTCATATGAGGTCAGAATGGAGCGGGCGATCGATACGGTGTCAGAGCTGCTGTTCATGGTGCTGAGGAAGCTGTAGTCCCAGCCGGTGCCCGGCTCCGTTTCCTCGGAGGCGATCAGGTAATTAGCGTAGCTGTCTGCCATTTCAGCCACCTCCATAGTGGCCATCAGGCAGGCATCGAAGCCCAGGAAATCCAGCTTTTTAGAGGCGACCGGGGAGGCCTTAAAGGCAGCATCCATTTCCTGCAGATACAGCCGGTCTTCGAAAATTTCATCCACACCGTAGCCACCCATAGGACCGCCGCCGTGATCCCAGCAGATCAGACCGTAGTGGTTGGCCGGGTAATTCTGATATGTAAAGTTCAGAAAATCCAGGAAGGTTGCGGGGTCGCCCATATTGGCGGGGGATTGGGTGGCTGCAACTGCCTCGGTAGTGCCGTTTGCTACCTGATAGATCACATTGCAGTCGCTGGGGATACCGTTGTGCCAGAAACGGCTGCCGCCGGTGTAGATCAACAGGTTTACACGGCTGGCATCCAGACCGCTGTTCATCATTTCTGTGATGTCCAGGCTGGCACAGCCACCGTTGGAACTGCTTTCCAGATCAGAGCCAACGACATACACCATAACCGTGTATTCCTTGGTGCTGGCGTCTCCGGGGGCGCGGGTGATCATGCTTTGTAACTGTTGGTCTGCAGGCAGATCTTCTAAGGTAAATTGGGGCGCGTCGGAATTGACCTCTGCGTCCTTGCTGGATAAGTCAGAGTCCGGTGCTTTGCCGCAGCCGGCAAACAGACCCAACAGAAGGGAAAGCAGAAGCAGAAGGGAAACCAGACGGGTTCGTGTTCGCATAAAAATTACCTCTCCTTGCAAATGATAGAATTATTGTAGCACGACTGAATGGATTAGGCAATGACTGTTACCATATATTTAACATTAAAAAAACGGCAAGCTCTCGGTTGCGGTCAATCCCTTTTCATCTCTATATAGGGAAGAGGGTCAAAGCCGCATTTTTCGTATAACCGGATCGCCCGCTTGTTTTCTGCTTCCACTT
>CAYLNV010000056.1:0-6962 GCA_964385085.1 uncultured Oscillospiraceae bacterium | reverse complement strand
ACTGCTCTGGCCAGCAGGGTCTTACCGGTACCGGGAGGGCCGGCAAGCAAAATGCCGTGGGGGATCTTAGCGCCGATGGCTGTGAATTTCTCCGGATTTCGCAGGAAGTCCACCACCTCCTGCAGCTCAGCCTTCTCCTCATCCACACCGGCTACATCTGCAAATGTTACCTTCTTTCCGGAAGCTTGACCGTGATGGGTTTTGGCTTTTCCGAAATTGGCCATCGGATTGGAATTTCCCGCTCTGCCTGCAAGGATCACCCACGCGATCAGCAGGATAAGACCGGCAATAACGATAGGCAGGATATAGTCATAGGGAGTGGTTTTCTCCACAGGCAGGAAATCATAGCTTTCCAAAACACCGGACTGGGTCTGGCTTTGCAGCACATCCCACATTTCCTGACGGAAACCATCGGGATCAGACAGCGTTGCAGTCAAGGTGGTTTTTCCGTTATACTCCTCACGGAGATTTAACAGTATTCGCTCTCCATCAACAACAAAGCTGCTGACCTGCTCCTGCTGGAACAGGGATACTACCTGAGAATAGGTCAGCTCGTCCTTGCCAATGCCGAACAAGCCCAGCATCCATGCAAATATCAGTATCAACAACACTGCATATACCACAATGCCGATTACTTTGCGATTCTTCAAACTTGATTCTCCTTATTTGCAGTAAACTTCCGGTTTCAGGATGCCCACATAGGGCAAATTCCGGTAATGCTCGTCATAATCCAGACCGTATCCCACCACAAATTCATTGGGGATCACAAAGCCCACATAGTCCGGCTTCAGTGTGATATTGGGATTGCGGCGCTCCGGCTTATCCAGCAAGGTGCATATCTTCAAGGAAGCCGGTTCCTTGCTCAGAAGGTGCTTGTAGGTGAAATCCAGAGAATTTCCGGTGTCATAAATATCCTCCAGGATCACCACATGGCGGCCCTTCAGGTCGGCAGACACATCCCGCTTCACATCCATTTTCCCGGAGGAAACAGAGCCGCTTCCATAGGAAGAGATCCACATAAAGTCGATCTGGCAAGGGATGTCGATATTACGGACCATATCCGCAAAGAATATGACAACACCCTTCAGAACACCCACAAAAATGGGGTCCTTGCCTGCGTAATCCTCAGAGATTTTTTTTGCAAGCTCCTTGACCTTCGCCTGGATCTGCTCCTGGGTCAACAGTATTTCTTTCATGTCCTGCGTCATAAGATTTCCTCCGTTATTATTTCTATGTGGGGAGTGTTTCAAACCGAATTTGAACTGCGGGCAACTCGTTTGCCTTTCTGTCCAGATTCGGGCCAAAGCCGTATACACCCAGCACACCGGTCTCATCCGATATTACCGGGATCCGTTCTCGCTGGGAATGGGGTATTTTACGATCGATAAACAGCTTTTTCAGTGGCTTTGTGCCACCGGAGAGCCGCATGGAATCCCCTGACTGACGGGCACGCAGCAGCATCTGTCCTTGGGGACGAATGGTAAAGCAGTCGATATTCCCTGTGCAGGCAGTTGCCTCCTGACAAACGATCCGCAGACCGATTTGGGGAAGCTCTATACTTCCAGGACAGGGAAGCACCGTAAGGGGAATATGCCAATCCTCTTCCAAAACCTGGAGCCTGCCATAATTCCGTCCGATGGTTACACCGCCGGGGAAGTTTGCCCGGGCAGAGGGTTTCGGTGAGAAAACTAAGCTTTCCAGCAGCGCAATATGCTCCCGCTCAGGCTCGATCACACTGCTGGCCTTTAAAAAAGCCATGAGCGACCGACTGCGCTGAGAAGGACTCATTTGCCGCAGCACTTCCACATCGGAGACCGGCTGTGAAAGCTTTTCCAATTCCTTTTCATCCTCCCGAAGCGCCATCGCCATTGCAGACAGATCCTCTGCCAAGCGGGGATTCTCCTGCGCTAAAAGAGGCATAACATGGTGGCGCAGGCGGTTGCGCAGGAATTGGTCTGTATGATTGGAGCTGTCTGTAACATAGCTGATGTGGTATTCCTGAAGAAAGGCAAGGACCTCTTCTCTGGTTACCGTCAGCATAGGACGGATCAGCCGGTCCTTCACCGGAGCGATCGCCCCAAGCCCCTTTAGTCCGGTCCCCCGGACCAGGTGCATAAGCACCGTTTCTGCATTGTCGTTGGCGGTATGGGCAGTGGCCAGCTTTCCGGGAAGTGTGTATAAAAAGCCGTATCTTGCTTCCCTTGCTGCTGCCTCAAGGCCCTTTTCTCCAGCGGTAACGCTGGCCTTTTCGCAGTAAAACGGAATCTCATAATGTTCACAAAAATCCCGGACAAAGGCTTCATCCCGATCTGATTCTTCGCCACGGAGACCGTGATTAAAGTGGGCCGCTGCCAGCTCGATCTGCAGGGAATCCCGCAGGCAGTACATCGCCCACAGCAGTGCCATAGAATCGGCGCCGCCGGACACAGCGCACACCACCCGGTCTCCGGGGGCGATCATATCATAACGGCGCACACATGACAGCAGCTTATTCAGCATGCTTCCACTCCCGATCTGCAAAGGTCTGATACTGGGGGACCCATTGCAGCTTTACCGTTCCCACCTCGCCATGGCGGTTCTTGGCAACGATACATTCCGCAATTCCCTTATCCTCAGTATTCTCATTATAATACTCGTCGCGATATAAAAACAGCACTTCGTCAGCATCCTGCTCAATAGCACCGGATTCACGCAGATCAGACAGCATAGGACGCTTGTCAGTACGGCTTTCCGGTCCGCGGGAGAGCTGACTAATACAAATAACAGGCACATTCAGTTCCTTAGCCATGATCTTCATGGCACGGGAGATCTCGCCCACCATGGTAACACGGTTATCAGAACCCTTGCCGTATCCTGAGCCGCTCATCAACTGGAGATAGTCCACTACGACCATGCCCAGGTTTTCCACCCGACGGCACTTTGCGTTCATTTCTGCAACCGTAATGGAGGGGTTATCATCGATCCGGATATCGGTCTGACTCAGAGATGCAGAAGCCATGCACAGCTTGCTCCACTCTTCTTCCGTCAGCTTACCCGTAGCCATTTTCTGGCCGTCCACAAAGCTTTCGATAGCCAGCAGGCGCATGGCAAGCTGCTCTCTGGACATTTCCAGATTGAAGATCGCCACTGTTTTATTGTATTTCTTTGCCACATTCAGCGCAAGGTTCAACGCAAAGGCAGACTTGCCCATAGCAGGTCTGGCCGCCACCAGCAGAAGGTCGGAATCGTTTAGTCCGTTGATCTTCTTATCCAGGTCCAGCATACCGGTAGACATACCAGGAATGGCAGAATCGGACTGGCTCAGCTCTGTCAGTCGGTCAAAGACCTTATGAAGGGTAACACCGATATGCTCCAAAGAGTCGCCCCGCTCACCCTTGCGCAGGGCATAGATCTTCTTTTCAGCACTTTCAAGGATCTCAGCCGGTGTACCCACCTGGGTATATACCATTTCGGAAATATCCGCAGAAGCATCTGCCAGACCCCGGAGCATGGCCTTGTCCCGGACGATATTGGCATACCGCACCGCATTGGCCGCTGTGGGGGTGATCTCCATCAACTGCAGGACATAATCCCGGGAATTATCATGGTACACACCAAGCTCCCGCATTTTGTCCAGAACCGTTACCGGGTCGATGGTCTGGGAAAAATTAAACATGGTATAGATCGTTTCGTAGATCTCCCGATTTTGCTGTAAATAAAAATCCTCAGGGCGCAGGACACCGATCACATCGGCCAGACACCGGCTATCGATCAGGATCGAGCCCAGCACTGCCTGCTCCGCCTCCACCGATTGAGGAAGCTGTTTGGTCATCAATTCTTCATCCATGAGGTTTATCCCCTCTTTCGTAACCTTTTTCTTTGTAGGAACAGGAGCTTGCCGCGCCAGTCTGCGGACCGGCACACAATAGCGACCGCTTAAGTCTTATCTTCTTAAATCAGGCTTCCTCGATCTTTACAGTAAGGGGTGCGGTGATCTCGTAGCCAAGCTTGCACTGGACAGTATAGGTCCCCACACTCTTAATGGGGTCTGCGATCACGATCTTCCGCTTATCCAGATTGATACCGGTCTTTGCTTTCAGGGCATCTGCGATCTCCTGATTCGTAACTGAGCCGAACAAACGGCCTGCACCGCCGCCCTTTGCGGTTACTACCAATGTCATATCCCGCAGCTTTTTGGAGATCTCCACTGCCTCTGCCCGCTCCTTTGCGGCCTTTTCCGCAGCAGCCTTGTCGTTCATGCGCATAGTGTTCACTGCGTCAGCCGTCGCCTCCACAGCGATCTTTCTGGGAAGCATATAGTTTCTGGCATAGCCGTCAGACACCTCCAGCATCTGGCCCTTCTTGCCCTTACCCTTTACATCCTGCAATAAAATGACTTTCATAACGCGTCCTCCTTATATTATTCCTCGTAAAACTGATCGATGGATGCCACCAATTGATCCAGCACCTCTTTGACAGAGCTGCCCCGGATCTGAGCGCCTGCGGTCGCGGTGTTTCCGCCGCCGCCCAAAGGCTCCAGAATCATCTGTACATTGGCATCGCCTATAGACCGGGCCGAAATGATCACCTGGTCTCCGTCGGGATACAGCACAAATGAAGCCGTAATGCCCGAAATATTCAGCAGCTCGTCTGCTGCCTGGGCAGCCAGCGTCCGGGAAGTGCCGGAATTCAGCGCCGCGATCGCCAGTTCCTGACGGTACAGCCGGGCTGCCTTAATGATTTGATACTTGGACATGGTGTCCTGGAAATCGTTTTGCAGAAGCTTCTTGACCTCCACCGTGTCCGCGCCGAGCTGACGCAGATATGCCGCCGCTTCAAAGGTACGCTCACCGGTCCGGACATGGAAGCTCTTGGTATCCAGGAAGATACCTGCCATCAGGCACTTTGCTTCAATAGGCAGTACATCTTTTTTCTCGACCGCATATTGCAGCAGCTCTGTTACCAGCTCTGCTGCAGAGGAAGCGTACGGCTCATGGAGATTGACCACCACAGGTTTGATATAATCTGCTGCCCTGCGGTGGTGGTCCACCACGCACACCCGGGGAACAGCCTCCAGCAAGTGTCGGCTTTCCACCTGATCGGGGCGGTTGGTATCCACGACCACCAGTGTGCTGCGATTATCGCACAGCACCAGTGCTTCCTCACCGGACAGGAAAACATCCTTATACTCCGCTGTCCGGCGCAGCTCTTCGATCAGCTTCTCTGTAACGTTATTCTCAAGATCCAGAACGATGTAGGCCTTCTTGCCCTTTTTGCGGCACAGACAGCAGATACCCACTGCCGCACCCAGGGCATCCATATCCGCATTCTTATGACCCATAACAAAGACCTGACTGCTTCCGCCGATCAGCTCCATCAGGGAATTTGCAGTCACCCGGGAACGGACCTTACTGCGTCGGTCTGCTTCCTTTGTCCTGCCGCCGTAGAAGTTGAAGTTCAGCCGGTCCTTGATGACCGCCTGATCACCGCCACGGCTCAAAGCCATTTCAATGGACAAGGAGGCAAATTCGAAGCCTTCCTCAAAGGTCTCGCCGTCTACACCCAGTCCGAAGGAAATGGAAGCAGCCAGACCGGAAGGATTTGTGATTTCATGGACATCCTCCAGCAGGGAGAATTTCCCTTCCATAGCCTTTTTCAGATCCCGCTTTTCAAAAACAAACAGGAACCGGTTACGCTCCAGACGGCGCAGCAATCCATGGTAGGGCTCTGTCCACGCAGCGATGGCATCGTCGATCTTGGCATTGAGGGTAGAGATGGCGCCTTCTGTCAGATTTTTGGTCAGCTCCTCATAATTGTCCACCAGAATGATGGAGACCACAGGACGGGAACGAATATACTCATCCCGCACCTGATACAGCTCTGTCAGGTCCGTCAGGTACAACACACCCAGGCGGCACTCCTGCTGGGTCTGGGTCTGGATCACTGTGCCGTAGACACGGAAACGACGGCCGCGCAGGGTCAGATCCTGCGGACATTCCTGCTTGCCCTCCAGAAGCCATCCGGTAGAAAAGCCGTAAACCACATCCTCCAGGCGGCGCTCCCGCATGGTGTCCTGAAAACCGGTCAGGTGAACGAACGCGTCATCGGCATACACGATTCCGTTGTCCTCCAGCCGGATCACCAGCGTGGGGAACGGTGTTTTTCCACCGGTGAGACCGTCAGTCCGGTCAAGCTCCTCCGACAGAAATTTCTGGATCATCTTGCGGCGACGGCCCTGAAAGACCAGATATACAGTCAGAAGCACTGCGGTGATGCCCAGCTCCATCAGCGCAAGAAGATAATATTGCATCAGGCCTGCCGCACCGGCAAAGCCGATCAGGAATGTGAAAAAGATCCCCGCACCGGGCCGCAACATCCATCCCAGCTTTTTATTCATAGACAGCGCCTCCTATCGATCGGGTAAAAATACCCATAATGAGCCTATTATCAATTCATTATAACAAATGAATACGAATGGTGCAACTGTCTTTTTCGTAAAAAATAAATGTATACAATTGGACAAAATTGTGTTATACTGTTTATACGAAGCATCGGAAGGCAGACCCGGTGCAAAGAAAGCCGCACCCGATGTGGCTAAGAAAAACGGAATATTTGCAGGCGAATTTGGACTTGTCCGGCGATACAGGGCTGAGATGATCCCATACGGCTGCTTGTTTTGTTATGCTTTTTTTGAAAGGAGTTTACCCATTTGGCAGAAAAACTGAAAATCATCCCCTTAGGCGGATTGAATGAGATCGGAAAAAATATCACCTTGCTGGAGTACGGTCGGGATATGATCGCCATCGACTGTGGTGTTGGCTTCCCGGACGAGGATATGCTGGGTGTTGATCTGGTGATCCCTGATTTTTCCTATCTGGTTCAAAACGCAAAAAAGCTGCGGGGCATGTTTATTACCCACGGACACGAAGACCATATTGGCTCTATCCCCTACTGTATGCAGCAGGTAAGCTGCCCCATCCACG
>CAYLNV010000055.1:0-6967 GCA_964385085.1 uncultured Oscillospiraceae bacterium | reverse complement strand
AAGGATATGCCTGTATACGCAGGCTCATGTATTATAATGGACACAGTGCCAAAAGTCAAGAAATTTTTGATTTCCCATTTTTAATTTTCAATTTATGGGGCAAACTGGGAAAAAGAGGTGAAAAGATTTGATCTTATCCTATATTCGCACGATCCTTTTGTACCTGATCCTGATCCTGGTGGTCCGGCTGATGGGCAAGCGGCAGATCGGTCAGATGGAGCCGGCAGAATTTGTGGTTACCATGCTGGTGGCAAACCTTGCCGCCATCCCCATGCAGGACGGCGGCATCCCCTTATACTCCGGTCTGATCCCTATTTTGACGGTTTTGGGGGTGGAGCTGGTGCTGTCCGGGCTGTCGCTGCGCAGCGTGAAGCTGAGAAGGCTTTTGTGCGGCAAGCCGGTGATCCTGATGGAAAACGGAAGGATCCTGCAAAACAATTTGCGCAGGACACGGATCACATTGGACGAGCTGACCGGACATCTGCGGGAGAAGGATGTGCTGGACCTGCGGGCGGTGCAGTATGCCATACTGGAAACCAACGGAAACATCTCCGTGTTCCCCTATCCAAAGGACAAGCCGGCCAGCGCAAAGGATGCAGGCATCCAGGCCGGCCGGCAGTATCTGCCGATCACTATCGTCTCAGACGGACAGCTCTTAACGGAAAATCTGGCGCTGGCAAAAAAGGATCAGAAATGGGTCCAGCGGGTCTTACAGGAGAAGGATGCCACCCTGTCGGAAACCTGGCTTTTGACGGTGGACCAGACGGACCACATTTTGTTTTACCGGAAGGAGGCATAGCCATGGGCAAGCATTTTTGGCTGGGAATTGGGATCCTGGTGCTGTTTTTTGTGCTGGGGCTGGGAACGACCTGGGCCATGGATGCCATGCACATTCCCGCGGAACAGGAGCTGGCGCAGGCAGCCCGGCTGGCACTGGATGGGAATATGGCAGAAGCGGAAGCGCTGGCACAGCAGGCAAAGCTCCGGTGGGAAAAATGGTGGGACATCACTGCCAGTGTGGCAGACCACAGCCCGATGGATGAGGTGGACCAATTGTTTGCGGAAATGGAAGTGTATGCGGTGGCCCGGGAGGAACAGCATTTTGCCGCCTGCTGTGCCCAGCTTAGCCGGCTTGTCAGCAGCATGGCCGATGCCCACCGCCCCGCCTGGTGGAACTTTATGTAATGTGTCGTGCGCGTAATGAATATTTTAATCATTTCCGAAGGAAATACCAAAATTGTCCATTGTCCACTGATGCGTCAGTACGTTAAACAATGATCTGGCAGACCGTCGTACCTACTGGTCTTTGCGACGAAGCGACGGGGCAAACCGCATCCTGTAAATTAGGAGTTGGATCAACAGAGCGTTATTCCCCGATAGAGCCGTGGGCAAGGGCGATGATCGCCTGGGCCAAATATTCAGCAGAAAGCAAGGCCTCCTGTCGGGTATTGCCTGCCGCGCCCATTTCCACCAGCACTGCCCCGGGTGTCAGGTCCTGATTGAACCGGGAGGTACGCAGGCTCAGGGGGCGGCAGATGCCTGTGAAGCCCTTCTCCAATTGGGCATGGAGCTTCACTGCCAGAGACAGGTTTTCCTGCCAGTTCGGGTGGGTCAGACCGCCGGAATCGCTGCCCAATACCAGCATTATCTGGGCAGCAGAGCCGGTGTCTGTTTCCAGAGAGTAGCCCGCCTGAGCGCCGCTGCTGTCGGTGATGGCATCCCGGTGCAGGTCCAGCACCAGCTTGATGGAAGGATACTGCGCCAAATATTGGGAGAGGGTCTCCCGGGCCTGGCTGTAGGAGCCGTTGTAAGAGGGATAGTCGTGGAGGGTGCGGTCATGGATCACAGAAATGCCGCTGCCCTCCAGAAGCTCTGCCAGCCGCTCGCCCACGGATACCATATTATATTGCGCGTCCAGTGTGCGGTAGGCAGAGGATTCTGCATACCCTTCGGAGTTTACATAACTTTCTGTTGCGTGGGTATGGAGGATCAGCACTGTGGGCTCTTCCCCGGTTAGATCCCAGGAAAGGGGCTGGAGCAGCAAAGAGGAAATATCCAGATCATAGCCGCTGTAATTGCGCACCTCCACAAGGTCCGCATCTGCCTGGGAAAAGACAGCCGGCTGCGGGGTTTTTGCCACTTCTGCCGGTGCAACGGTTTCTTCGTCCACAGGCTGGGCCTTGGACACAGTTTCTTCGGGCGGTGTGGTACGGACCACTCTGCCCGTTTCCAAAAACAAAAGGGCTGCCGCCACCTCCTGTTGGCTGAGCGCGCCCACGGTGGTTTCCATAACACCGCTGGCCAACAATCTGAAGAACAGGGCGCAGACCAGCACCGCTGTACCCACCCGCAGTGTTTTTCGCTCCAAATCCATAAGGTCCTCCTTTGACGCATTTTTCAATTAGGACAGCAGAAAGGGCGTGCTTTTCAGCACACCCTTTCTCTATCTGCATGATATTAAGTTGGTTTTTGCCATTTTGGCCGATCGCGGAGCGTTGCCCGAAGCTCCTGGAAAAATTCCGTCAGCAAGGCTTTGCTTTCTTCTTCGCCAATTCCCCGCTCCACTTGGGGATGGTGATTAAATTCCATAGAAAACAGATCGCACACCGAGCCGCAAGCGCCGCATTTGGCATCTGCCGCACCAAAGACGACCCTTGGGATCCGGGCATTGATGATCGCACCGGCACACATGGGGCAGGGCTCCAGGGTAACATACAGCGTACAGTTCCACAGCCGCCAGCCGCCTAAGTTTTTGCAGGCATCGCCGATGGCTTCGATCTCCGCGTGGCCCAGGGCGGTCTTTGCAGCTTCCCGACGGTTGCGGCCCTGACCGACGATCTTGCCGTTCTGCACGATCACACAGCCCACCGGCACTTCCCCTTCTGCGGCCGCTTCCTTTGCAAGCGCAAGGGCCGCATTCATAAATTGCAGATCCTCCACAGCCTGTCCCCTCCTTTTTCTTAATCATATCCCAGGAGAACAGACCCGTCAAGAAATTTCTGTTTATTGAACGGTCGATGCAGGGGAGGCGCTGTTAAACAGAGAGCTACTTGTCCACAGTATAGCACCGATGGTGTGCAAAATTGGAAGAATGGGGGAAGTGGAACGGAACTTTCTTGCACTGGGGCAAAAACCGTGGTATAATCATTAAAAATTACTTATCGAGGATGCTTTATGAAAACACTGCTGCATATTTGCTGTGCCCCATGCGCCAACCAGTGCATCGAGGTGCTGCGGGGCGATAAATTGGAGGTAACCGGCTTCTGGTACAATCCCAATATCCACCCCTTTACGGAATATCGTGTCCGGCGCAACTGTCTGCGGGAGTACGCACCCACCATTGACCTGCCCCTTTTGGAGCAAAACGACTATGCCTTGCGGCCCTTTGTGCGTGCCGTTGCAGAGGATATTGAAGATCGCTGCGGAACATGCTACGAAATGCGGTTATTTGAAGCTGCCCGGCAGGCAAAGGAAGGCGGCTTCGACAGCTTCACATCTTCCTTGTTTATCAGCCCTTATCAGAACCATGAGCTGATGAAGGAAACCGCCCAGCGAGCGGCTGCAGAATACGGCATAGAATTTCTCTACCGGGATTTCCGCCCCTACTTTAAGGCCGGTCAGGAAAAGGCCAGAGAGCTTGGCTTTTATATGCAGAAATACTGCGGCTGTGTGTTTTCTGAGGAAGAACGGTATTTGAAAAAGAGTAAGATCATTCCCTAGGAGGATTTATGGAATTACAATTGATCGCCCCCTGCCTGTTTGGCTTGGAGGGACTGGCCGGCGATGAGCTTCGGCGGCTGGGTATGGAAAATGTCCGGGTGGAGGACCGTCGTGTTTTCTTCACCGGCAACGAAGAGACCCTTGCAAAGGCAAATGTATGCCTGCGCACCGGTGAGCGTGTCATGGTAGTGCTGGCGCAGTTTACTGCAAAGACCTTTGAGGAGCTGTTTCAGGGAGTATACCACGCAGAATTGGAGCGGTTCATTCCCCCTGACGGCCAGTTTCCGGTAAAGGGCCATTGCCTGAACAGTCAGCTTATGAGTGTCTCCGACTGTCAGGCCATCATTAAAAAGGCCGCGTCCAGGCGGCTGGGAGAAAAATACGGCATTTCCTGGCTTCCGGAGACAGGTGTCAAATTCCAGATGCACTTTACCATCTTAAATGATCAGGTAACCTTGTCGCTGGATACCTCCGGACCCGGTCTTCACAAGCGTGGCTATCGGGCAGTGGGAAACGATGCGCCCCTGCATGAAACACTGGCCGCGGGCATGATCCAGTTGACCCGCTTCCGGGGCAGGGAGTATTTCTGGGACCCCTTCTGCGGCTCGGGAACGCTGCCCATTGAGGCGGCCCTCATTGCCAAAAACCGGGCGCCGGGCCTGAACCGGCACTTTGCGGCAGAGGAATTTCCCTGGATGCCAAAGGATGTATGGGCGAAGGTCAAGGAAGAAGCACGGGACAAGGAGTTTAACGGAAATTACCGGATCATGGGCTCTGACAGCGATCCTGCCTGTGTTTCCCTGTCCTTTGCCAATGCCCGGAAAGCGGGTGTTGCAGACTGCGTCGATTTCCGGGATGGGGATGCTACCAAAATGAGCCTGCCTGCAGAAAGCGGCATCCTTGTCTGCAATCCGCCCTACGGCGAACGGATGATGGAGCAGCACAGCGCCCAAAGGCTGTACAGCGCACTGGGCAGACACCTGAAATTTGCCAACAATTGGAGCAAATTTGTCATTACCTCCGAGCCGGAATTTGAGCATTACTTTGGCCGCCGGGCGGACAAAAAGCGGAAATTCTACAACGGCAAGATCAAATGCGACTACTATATGTTTACAGACAACAGCAGAAAGAAGAAATAAAGGATGAATCACCTGTTTATCATCAATCCCGCGGCTGGAAGCCGGGATCAAACAGACGCCTATCAAAAAAAGATCGAAGAAGCCTGTGCCTCAAAGGGAATTGACTACCGGGTGGAGATCTCCAAAGGACCGGGGCATTGCCGCCGGCTGACGGAAGAAGCGGCAAAAAGCGGGGAGGAATACCGGGTCTATGCCTGCGGCGGCGACGGCACGCTGAACGAGGTGGCGGCCGGTGCAGCAGGCTTTCCCAATGTGGCGGTAACCGTCTTTGCCGGTGGCAGCGGAAACGACTTCATCCGTATCTTCGACCGGCCGGAAGCTTTCCGGGAGCTGGAGATGCTTCTGGATGCAAAGGAAGCCACCTTTGACCTGATCCGCTGTAACGACGACTACAGCCTGAATATCTGCTCCATTGGCTTGGATGCCCGGATCGGAACGGATGTTTCCCGCTATAAGCGCCTTCCGCTGCTCCATGGCTTCCGGGCCTATGCGGCATCCACTTTGATCAATGTATTAAAGGGTATTTCCGAACATTATGTGATCGAAATAAACGGTGAAGTGATCGACGGCAAGCAGACCATGGTCTGTGTTTGCAACGGGCGGTTTTACGGCGGTGGCTTCAATCCGGTACCGGAGGCAGAGCCTGACGACGGGATATTGGATGTGCTGGTGGTTACCAAGGTCTCCCGGCTAAAGGTTGCCCAGGTGGTGGGCAAGTATAAGGCAGGAAAATATAAAGAGCTTCCGCAACTGGTTCGCCATTTCCGCACAGACCGGGTGAAGGTGATCTGCGACAAGCCTACCCCTGTAAATCTGGACGGCGAAATTCGGACGGCCCAGGTGGTGGAGTTTGCAGTCGCGCCCAAAAAGCTCCGCTTCTTCTACCCCAAGGAGCTTGTTTGGAGCAGCAAAGTCCCGGCCGAAGTATAACAGAGCGGATGTAGACAATTACATAATTTTAGGGTGCGTTGCAATTTTGCAACGCACCCTCTTTATTTATTTAGCAGCAGCCGCAGTTGTTTTCGCAGCCGCAGCTATTGCCGCTGCCCAGGAAGTTGCCACCGCAGTTGCAGAACAGGAGGATCAGAATGATGATCCAGCAAATGTTACCGCCACAGAAACCATTGTTATTGCACATAATGAAATACCTCCAGAATTTTTTCAGCGGCTGAGCCGCTCATTCCAAGATATTCCACAGCAGCAAAAAGGTGCAGTTTAATTCCAAAGTCCGGCGGCAGGATACTTGCCGGAGTCGGTCAGGGCCTTCAATGCAGCCACCACCATGGGCTTATCCGCTGCATAAGTAACACCGTACCACTTATCTGCAGAGCGCAGCACCTTTACCGTTGCCTTGCCTCCATGGAGCATACCGGAAACGGTGGTGGGCAGCAGATATTCTGCCTTCTGGGGATTGGCGGGTACTTTTTCTGCCAAAAATTCCGGCAGACCGGCTTCCAATGCATCCAGGAAGCCGGGGGTGAAGCCCCACATATTCATGGATACCGGGGCATCTGCAGAAACATCGGTCCAGCTTGCGCCGTCGTCCTCGGTAAAGTGGATGCCGCCTTCGTACTTTTCGATCTTGGTGCGCTCTTCAATGGCGGTCAGGTAGCTGTTTTCATCGGTAGTGCAGATACCTCTTGCCACGCTGCCGTGGTCTGTAACGGTGTTGCCGAGCTGGTAGCCTACCATGCAATAGCTGCTTTCTTCTGCATTGCACAGGTATTCATAGATCACCTTAAATGCAGATTTTCCGTAATAGTCGTCAGCGTTGATGACCGCAAAGGGCGCGCCGTCGATCTCGTTCTTGGCGCACAGCACTGCATGGCTGGTGCCCCAGGGCTTTGTGCGGTCGGCAGGGATGGTAAAGTCTGCCGGGATCTTGGTCAGCTCCTGATAGGCATAGCGGATCTCCATGGGGCACTTCTGCAATCTGGCGCCTACGGTCTCCATAAAGTCCTTCCGGATGGCTTCCTTGATGATAATAACGGCAGTTTCAAAGCCTGCCTCATGGGCATCGAACAAGGAGTAGTCCAGGATCGCCTCGCCGTGGCTTCCCACAGGGTCGATCTGCTTCAGACCGCCGTAACGGCTGCCCATGCCCGCAG
>CAYLNV010000054.1:0-7077 GCA_964385085.1 uncultured Oscillospiraceae bacterium | reverse complement strand
TACAGGGCAACAGCCAGTAGCTCCAATTCTCTCTCTTGCGCAAGGGAAGGATATACACCAGGCCGGATGCAGACATCAGTATTGCATTGGCCGCGATCATCCAAATCGAATCCATCATATCAAACGCCTCCTATATATGCCACCAGTGCAGAAAGAAAGGATTTTTTGCTCCGTCTGCTCATTTCCAGGGTTTTATCCGCTACCGTGACAGTATCGTCCTGAACATCTGTTACATGCTGCAGATTGACCAGATAACACTGGTTGCATTTTTTAAAATGATACTTTTCCAGTTCCTGCTGCGCATTGTGCATCGTGTTGCGGACAGAATAGATACCTGCAGAAGTATGGTATAATAAAAGTCTGTTGCTGGTTTCCAGGTAGTAGATCTGGCGAACCTCCAGCCGATGGATACCGGTTGTAGTTTTCAGCAGGATCACATCCGAGCTTCTCTGCTGCAGTCTCCGGATGCCTTTGTCCATTTTTAGAGAAAAGGCATAGTAATTCAGGGGTTTCATCAAAAAGTCTAAGGCATCTACTTCGTAGCCCCGGATCGCTTGCTGTGCCAGCTCTGTCACAAAGATCAATACAACATCTGAGTCTCGCTTTCGAAGCCGCTTCGCAGTTTCCATGCCGTCAAGGCCCGGAAGGTCCATGCCCAAAAAAATCAGATCGTAATTATTTTCATATTTCCCTAAGAACCGGTCTCCACCTTCAAACAATTGGAAGGAGATTTCCATTTCGTTGTTTCTTGCATATTGGCGGATAAATTCTGACAGCTTATTTGCAGATACAGGATCATGTTCAACCACAGCAACACGTAGCATGGCGCTCTCTCCTTTCCAGAAAAATTAAGCTCAGGTATCGCAAGACAAGCAATAACCGGGCATACTCAACCACGGCACACCAGTCCTTTGATGACGCATTTATCATAAAATAGCGGACAAACTTTGTCAATAAGTAGATTTTATGTCCTGCTGCCACATTCGATAAGGCACAGATCGCGTCAAAAGCAGGAATCCGTATTATATTCAGCTTACCAGCAGAAGCAACACTGCATACTGCTAACCGTATCAGGTATTTTTTACTATCCCGCGATCTCCAGAATATTGTAATGAATTTCTCACTTCACAAGCCTTTCCCAACTGCAGTCTTCAAAAATCAAAAGCAAAGGCATTTCAGAATTTTATTTGACATTTTTTCACAAGCATGTAATAATATTTTCTGCTTCTACCAACTTTGTTGGATAAAAAGGTGAAAACAATGCCCGTTACAAGGCTTTGGCGGAAAAGGAATGGAAGAGAGAAAACATATGAAGCTGCTAACTGTGACTGTGCCCTGCTACAACTCGCAGGACTACATGGAAAACTGTATCAAAAGTCTGCTGCCCGGCGGCGACCGGGTGGAGATCATCATTATTGATGACGGCTCCCGGGACAATACCGGTACCATTGCCGATGCCTATGCAGAGCAGTATCCCGGCATCGTCAAGGTCATCCATCAGGAGAACGGTGGTCATGGTGAGGGCATCAATCAAGGTCTGAAGTATGCCACTGGCAAATATTTTAAGGTCGTGGACAGCGACGATACCCTCAGCGCGGATTTCCCCGCTTTTCTGGATGCGTTAGAGCATTGCGAGGCCAGCGGCGGAATCGACCTGATGGTAACAAATTATTATTACGTCCACACCGACGGCGATGGCGACCGCTCCATCAATTATTCCTCCGTTCTGCCGGAGGGCAGGATCTTCACCTGGCCGGAAACAAAGCCCTTTATGATCCATCAGATGCTCACGATCCATTCCTGCACCTTCCGTACGGAGGTCATGCGGCAGTGGGGAGAGGAGCTGCCAAAACACGTGTTTTATGAGGACAATCTGATGGTATATAAGACCCTGCCTCATATCCGGAAAATGTACTATTTCAATGCCGATCTGTACCGTTACTGGATCGGCCGTCCTGACCAGTCCGTCCAGCAGAGCGTTATGTCCAAGCGTTATCACCACCAGATCCTGGTGACGGAAAAATGCTTCACCTCCTTCCATCTGGACGATATCACAGAGCCCCGACTGAAGCGGTATATGAAGCACGAGCTGTTCATGATGTTCGGTATTTCCATCCTGTTTACCCGGCTGAATAAATCCGCTGAAACCGATGCCGCGCTGGACAAAATGTGGGAAAACTGCATTGCTTTCGATGAGAAGTGGGGCAAGCATTTTAAGAACAAGACCCCTTTATGGTTTATTTGCCGTCCCGGTGTAATTGGACAGGATTTTGCCGGTACGGTGTACAAGATCGCCAATAAGGTCGTCCGTTTCAATTGAGTTATGCGACTGCATCCCAACCGGGTACGCGCATCGGCTGCTTCCAGGTCAGCTCTGTTCCCGGCAAAATGCAGCACGGCTCTGTCTGGTGGTTTAATGACACCAAGACCGGCATGCTCGATCAGATGATCTCTCTTTTTTCCAAAAAATGCGAGCATTTCCGAATTTACACAGGGATATGCCGCTTATTTTTGGCAAAGCTAGTTCCAAGGAAAGAAAAGTGCTTTCTTCGGAAAGTACCGGACTTTCCAAGAAAGCGAAAGGAGAGAAATTCGTTATGAAGAGCAACAATCAGATCAACGTTCCCCAGGCACGGGAGGCTATGGACAAGTTCAAGATGCAGGCCGCTTCCGAGGTCGGTGTTAACCTGACCAACGGCTACAACGGCCACCTGACCAGCCGTGAGGCCGGCTCCGTCGGCGGCCAGATGGTCAAGAAGATGATCGAGGCTTACGAGCAGGGTCTGCAGTAATTCTCTGATCCCCAATGAAAAAGAGCACGGTGCATTCGCACCGTGCTCTGCTTTAATTTAAGGAATTGACTGCTGCTTTTTCTATGGCAAGTCCCTTTTGGTATCGGGTCATAAAGGCCTTAAAGCCCTCCACATCCCCATCATCCGGCTGCAAGGTGATGCTCTGAGCTTCGGCAAAGACCCGTTTTTCCAGGTAATCGCTTAAGCTCTCGCCCTGTTTCCAAAGCATATAGCCTGCAAGCACTGCCACACCCCAGGCACCGCCTTCCCCAGCAGTGGTCATCACAGAAACAGGCGTTTCCAGTGCTGCTGCAAGAAGCCTCTGACCCACCTCCGGTGTCTTGAACAGGCCGCCGTGGGCTTGAATATTATCCAGTCGGACCCCTTCCTTTTTGATCAGCAGGTCATTTCCCAGCCTTAAGGTAGCCAGGCAGCTGAGCAAATGTGCGCGCATAAAGTTTGCCAAAGTGAAGCTTGCATTCTGCTCCCTTGTAAACAAGGGCCGGCCTTCAGAAAATCCGGTAATGTGCTCGCCTGAAAGATAGTTGTAGGAAAGCAGACCGCCGCAATCGGGCTCTCCCTCCAACGCTTTCCGGAACAGGCCTTCAAAGAGCTTTCCGTCGTCCATTTCGATTCCAAAGCTCTGACAAAACTGGCGAAACAGCCCCACCCAGCCGTTTAAGTCCGAAGTGCAGTTGTTGCAGTGGACCATTGCTACGGAATTTCCTTCCGGGGTGGTTACAATGTCGATCTCCGGATAGACTTTAGATAGGGATTTTTCCAGCACGATCATGGAAAAAATGCTGGTGCCTGCGGACACATTTCCGGTACGCACCTTTACACTATTGGTGGCAACCATTCCCGTACCGGCATCGCCCGCAGGAGGACACAAAGGAATTCCTGCCTGCAATTTTCCACTGGGGTCGAGAAGCCTTGCTCCTGCCTCTGTCAGAACACCGGCACTTTCGCCCGCAGAGAGAACCTTGGGCAGGATCTGCCGCAATTTCCAGGGATAGCCGCAAGCTGCCACCTGCGCGTCAAACTTTTCCAGCATATCTGCATAATAATCCTTTGTATCCGGGTCGATGGGAAACATACCGGAGGCATCGTCCACCCCCAGCACCTTCTGCCCGGTGAGCATCCAGTGGACATAGCCGGATAAGGTAGTCATATACCGGACCTTTTCCACATGGTCAAGCCTCTGCAAAACAGACTGATACAGATGGGCAATGCTCCACCGCTGGGGAATCTGGTGCCCCAGCAGCTCTGTCAGCTTCCCGGCAGCCTCTTCCGTCATGGTATTTCTCCAGGTGCGGAAGGGCGCGAGCAGCTGATTGGCTTCGTCGAACACCAGATATCCGTGCATCATTGCGCTGATACCTATCGCACCCACTCGTTCCAGCTCCAGATCGTATTTTTCTTTTACGCTTTTTGTCAGCTCCTGATAGCATTCCTGCAGACCAGTCCAAACCTCATCCAGGTAATAGGTCCAAACCCCGTTTTCCAGGCGGTTCTCCCAGGAAAATCCGCCGGTTGCCAGCACCCGATTTTCCTTATCCAGCAAAACGCCCTTGATCCGGGTAGAGCCTAACTCAATGCCGAGCACCGTTTCTCCATTCAAAATCGACTGATGGGCAGAATTGATGTCCATAAGCATTCCCCTTTTCTTCTATTTCAGAATATCAAATGATCTCCAATGCGTTTCTATCGGGAAGGGCAGGATATTCATCGTCCAAAGTATCAGAATACCAATATGCCACAGAGGAAATATCATCCTGCAACGGCAGATACCGACCCTCACTGCGCCAACCCAGAGCCTGAATGGTAACCTTCAGGTCTTCTTTGAAATATACAGGATCGGTAATATGCCACCGATACATATTGAAATATCTTTGTGACTTATATCTGTCATCTGTATACCGCACTTTATACATTCCTGCATAGGGAGTTGTGAATTCCCGATATTCACTGCCGTAATCAAAATTATAGGCACCGCAGAAATAGTCCTCTGTGCCTGTGCCGCAGATGGTGGGGAATTCCTTATCTCCGTCGATATAGAACTTGATCTCACCCTCACCCCACCAGCGGTTGGATTTTACTCCCCAATGCATATAGGTGCCCACATAATGACCATTGCCCTTGATATTATCCAATATAACATAAGGCTGCATATAAGGCAATGGATTGACCCGACGAAATTGCGCGTGAAAATAAAGAGCATTTTCCGGAATCTTCTTTTCTTCGCAATCGATCTGATAATAAATATGGCAAAGCTCTGCGCCGATATTTTCGATTTCCACACGGAAGCCTGTAAAGTAGGGCATTTCAAAATAGCAATTCATACCCCGTCCGGGATTGAAGCACATAGCCAGACTGGATAGCTGACGGTATTCGGTATGCTCTGCATTTGCAAAGAAGTCTGTCAGCGGTGTTTCCACTGCAGGATTTTTATGTCCGTCAAAATAAATCCGCAAAATCAGCCGTCTGCTGGTTTTTGTATCATCGGTGATCCAGAAGTGCTTAATGGCGCCCTGTCCCTTTACATCTGCCAAAACCGTGATGTCACCCGGCTGGGATACCAAGTAGGGGTTAATTTTCCATCCCTGTCCCAGTTCTCTGGCGGCATAAGAGGCGCTTCCCTCCGTTGCCATACCGCCTTTTCCCTTCTCTCCTGTCAGATTCTCCGGGGAAACCGAAAAAGTTCGAATGTCCTTCTTAGTAGTTAAATTATTTAACATTTATTTTCCTCCTAACATGGTATATTGACATATTAGCAGAATAACGCTATATTATAAATGCTATAAGTTGATTTAATTTTATCATTTATTGCGGTGATGATTATGAATATATCGCTAATCAATCCTTATATTCGCCTCGCCATACAATCTGTGATTTCCAAAGGCAAGCAACTTAACCGGCGGATCATTTACGACTATGAGCTGATCTATATTGCCGAAGGTTCCTTTATCTTGCAGTATGACAACATAGACTATCCTTGTGCTGCAGGCCAGTTTATTCTTCTGCGCCCCGGTGTGAGCCACAGTTTTTCAGGAATCCACAGTGACCTGCATCAGCCTCATATCCATTTTGACCTGATGTATAGAAGTGACAGCGCCAGTGTGCCTATCTGCTATAAGGATCTGGACCGCCTTAGCGGGGCAGAAAAAGCAATGATTCGGGAAGATTCTTTCCGGCCGTATCCGCAAATTCCCTTTATTCACTTCTCCGATACCGACAGTGCTCTTGCGCTCTTTTGGCAGATCGTAAGTAACCCCCAAGTTTCTGTCTTAACCCAAAAGGCGCTCCTTCTGCAGCTACTGGAAATGCTGATCGCTGACAATTTCCCCGATTTTTTCCGGCAAACCGGAAGTACTTGCTCCAGCATAGAAACGCAAATGAAAAGCTATATAGATGCCGGACAGGGGCTTTTCGCCAGCCTGGATGATCTTGCCCGGCAATTTGGTTACAGTAAATTCCATCTGGACCGATGCTTTAAGCAGCGCTATGGGATTACGCCCATAGCCTACCGGAACATAAAGCGAATGGAGGTTGCTGCCCAGCTGCTGAAAACCCAATCCGTCTCACAGGTATCTGAAACACTGGGTTTTTCCTCAATTTACGCATTCAGCCGAGCTTTTAAGCATCATTTCGGTTTTCCTCCAAGCAAAATAAGCAATAAGGGGCTGTAAAAAAAGTCCCTTTTCGAAAAATCACGGTCAATAAAAAGTTGTAAAAACCCCGCAAAAAGCAGGAAATATGTCCTGCTTTTGCGGGGAATAATTTTGCCAATTTTTCAGTCTCGGAGTTTTTTACAGCCCCTTTCAATTTATACGGTTTTACGGTCTCACATCATTGACAAACGTACAAAATACTACATTCTTGCATTTTGTTCTACATTGTGCTATCATAAAGAAAATGTTATGCAGGGAGGGCCGTTATGGGCATCCACGAATCCGGCGAAATGTATCTGGAAACGATCCACATCTTATATAAAAAGAACGGCCGCGTCCGGTCCATAGATATCAGTGAGCATATGGGCTTTTCCAAGCCAAGCGTCAGCCGTGCCGTTGGCTTGCTGAAAAGCGGCGGCTATATTCTTGTAGACAAGGACGGCTATATCACCCTGACGGAATCCGGTCTTTCCGTGGCAGAAAAGATCTACGCGCGCCATACGCTTCTGACCACATTGCTGACCAGTCTGGGTGTAAGCCCGGAGACCGCAGCCGAGGATGCCTGTAAGCTGGAGCATGCCATCAGCGACGAATCCTTTGAGGCGATCAAAAAG
>CAYLNV010000053.1:0-7085 GCA_964385085.1 uncultured Oscillospiraceae bacterium | reverse complement strand
GTTGGAGAAGGGAGGGCCGTCATGCAAAATGAAGGGGGGAAGGTCCTTGTTCTTTTCCAGCATCCGGTTATAAAGGTCCTGCTCCTGCCAGCGTGCCAGCATACCGGGCTCACGGGCAGGCAGACCGGCCTTCATGGGGAAGTCAGTCTTCGGGGTGATGATCGTGTTTTTGTATTCCATTGGATTTACCTCCGTTGTTGTTAAGGCAGCCTCTAAAAACTGTTTTTAGAGGTGCCCCTAAAAAAGAAGCCTTTGTCTCCAAAATAAGAGACAAAGGCTTTTACCTCTGCGGTACCACTCTTGTTCCGGTCTCCCGGCACTCATTGCCGCTGTATCGGGCGTACCCGGCGCAGTCTACTTATATTTCGATGCGCTGCTCCGAGGGGATATGAACTGTTCTCGCTTACTGCCTTGCACCGACCGGCAGCTCTCTGAAAGCGGGAGGAACAGCTCACCTGTCCTCATCCTTGCGTTTTGTATGAAATTAGTGGCTTGCGGAATCGTAGTTCGGTCCGAAGCGCAGATCGGAGAACTTGCTTGTGGTGGTCTCCGAAGCAGGATGCATAGGCTCGGCCTTGGGTGCAGATTCCTCTGCAGTGCCCACCAGTGCTTCCAGATTTGCAGAAATTTCTTCTGCTACAGCGACGGTCTGATCGTCCTTGCCTTCAATGCGGTCAAAGTCAAAAGCACCGCTGAATGTTTCAGAGGGGCGATTTGCCTCCTTGATGCGGTCCAGGGCTGCAATGCAGGAACGGATCTGATCCTGCAGATCACTGATCTTATCAGCAGCGGCCTTGCGGGCTTCTTCGACCCGGGCATTTTCAGCCGCGATCAAAGTGTCTGCATTTTTAGCAGTCTCCATGGCAGCAGCGTTGGCATCAATGACCATCTGGGAGCATTTTGCCTCTGCTTCCTTGACCATCATATCGCAGGTCTTCTGGGCATTGACAATAGCATCCTTCATGCTGGCTTCATTGCTGCGGTATTCCTCCAGCTTGCTGACCAGCACCTTCATCTTGCTTTTCAGAAGGGCATTTTCTTTATAAAGGGTTACGTAATCTTCCAGCAGCGGCTCCAGAAATTCATCCACAGCCTGCATATCGTAGCCGCCAAAGGTGGCACGGCCAAAAGATACCTGTTCGATCTGTTGTGGTGTAAACATATGAACCTATCCTTTCTCTACCGGTGAGAATCAAATATAAGCTTCTGCTTCGGTCTGGAGATTTTCCAGGTCGCCTACCACATCCATGTTGTGGGGGCAGAACAGATAGGTGCACTGTGCAACCTTCTTCACACGGCCGTCAAGGGCATATACGCTGCCGGACAGGAAATCCACCACCCGGCGGGTCAGTGCCTTGTCAACATTTTCCATGTTCAGAATGACGGCCTTTCTTCTGCGCAGCTCGTCTGCAGCCTTGGCAGCGTCATCAAAGGTCTTGGCATGGAACAAAACAACTTCCTGCTTGCCGGAGCTCATGCTGACGACCTGACCACTAAAGCCTGCAGAGGCACTGCGGTCAGCAGCACTGTAATCGGAAGCGCTGCTCTGTGCAGCGGAAGCAAAGGGAGAGGTACGGCGGCTGCGGGGAGCAGCTTCCTGGACCTCGTCCTCGTAATCATTCATTTCCTCGTCGTAATCATCCTCGTAATCATCATCGGAATAGGGCTGGGCAAATTTTTTCACATTGTCCCAAAAACTCATCTTTCTGTATCCTCCTAATATGTTTTGGAGCAGCAGCCCCAAAATATTATGGATAGATCCGCTTGCCAAAGATAGCAGTGCCAACACGGATCATGGTGCTTCCGCAGGCAATGGCTTCGGCATAGTCATCGGACATACCCATAGACATTATATCTACCCATACATTATCGTATTTTTTTGCCCTTATGTCAACAGCAAGGTTGCACATTTCTTGAAAAAATTTGCGATTTTTTGTAGAATCCTCGCAAATTGGGGGGATCGCCATCAATCCACGGACACGAATACAGGGAAAATTTACCATTTGCTCCAGAACATTCGGCAGGTCTTCCTTGGCAAAACCGGATTTGCTTTCTTCCGCGCCAATGTTTACCTCCAACAGCACATCCTGACAAATGCCCTGCCGCTGTGCTTCCTTGTGGATGGCTTCCAAAAGGCGCAGGGAGTCTACGCTCTGGATCAGATCGACCTTTCCCACTACCTGCTTTACCTTGTTTGTCTGCAAATGGCCGATAAAATGGACCGGGGCACCGTCATAGGCATGGTCTGCAAGCTTTGCAGTCAGCTCCTGAACACGGTTTTCTCCGCAGCAATCCACTCCGGCCGCGATGGCCTGTTGTACATTGTGGGCATCGTTCATTTTTGTGGCAGCGCAGAGCAGAATATCCTTAGGATCCCGGCCTGCGGCAATGGCTGCCTGTGCCATCTGTTCCCGGATCTTTTTAATGTTTTCGGCAATGGACATGAAATAACCTCTTTCTGTATCAATTGAAAAATCAAGGCGACGAAGCAAATGCTCCGTCGCCTTTTTTGCTATGCAGTCGTTGCTGCGGCTTTCAGAGGCCGAATGGGTGCAAGGGTGGAGATGGCATGCTTATAGATCATTTGCTGCTTGCCATCTGTTACCAGCACCACCACAAAGCTGTCATAGCCTGTGATGGTCCCCCGGAGCTGGAAGCCGTTCATCAGAAATAAGGTTACGGGAACTTTATCCCGCCGTACTTCGTTCAAAATGGCATCCTGTAAATTGATCGGTTCAGACATATGTATTCCTTCTTTCTTCGGGATACCTATATCTTACCATATTTCGTTGTCATATTTTGTTAGAACCTGTCGGGCCTTCGCAACAATTTCGCAAGTATTTTCACCGCTCATTCGGCGCAGCCAGTGGATGGCCTTGTTGCGGCGGAACCATGTCAACTGGCGCTTGGCATAATTGCGGGAAGCCTGACGAACCTGATCCGCCGCGGCCTCCTGGGTGGTCTCGCCCTTTAATGCAGAAAGGAACTCCTTGTAGCCAATGGCTTGCATGGCAGTTGCTTTTTCCGGGATCCCCCGGTCCAGCAGCGACCGGATCTCATCCATCAGACCCTGTTCCAGCATGACACTGACCCTTCGGTCGATCCGGTCGTATAGATCCTGCCGGTCCGCATCCTCCAGGGCAAGCCAAACAGGTGCGTATCTGGGGGGGATCGCCTGGGTCTTGCGGTTATGCTCCGTAATGGTCTCTCCGGTTTCGTAATATACCTCCAGCGCCCGAATGATCCGCTTACGGTCGGCAAGGTGAAGCCGTGCAGCAGACTCCGGGTCAATGGACTGCAAAAGGGCAAGCATGCTTTCCATGCCCTCCAGATCCGCTTGTGCTTCCAGCCTTTCCCGCATGCCGGTGGAGGGGAAGGGCGCAAAGGGATTTCCCCGGATCAGCGCATCCATGTATAGACCGGTGCCGCCTGCAATAATGGCGGTTTTGCCCCTTGCTAGAATGTTATCCACAATGGGCGCAGCCATTTCGCAGTAACGGCTGACAGAAAAATCCTCATCCGGTTCGGCAACGGACAGCATATGGTGAGGAACACCTTGCATTTCGTCAAGGGTAGGCTTGGCTGTTCCAATATCCATATAGCGGTAGACCTGCATGGAATCGCAGGATACCACCTCACCGTTGCAGATCTTTGCCAGCTCCACAGCCAGCGCCGTCTTTCCGGAGGCAGTCGGCCCGGCAATGCAGATAATATTGTCCACAGGCATATGCCTCCTTCCAACCAGAAATTAAGTACGCTTAAATTGCTTTTCAAGCTGTTTTTTGCTGAGGGAAATGCAAATAGGTCTGCCATGGGGGCAGTGCTTCAGCTCCGGGTCATCCATGACCTTTTTGGCAAGGGCAAGAAGCTCTGCTTCACTGGTATGCCAGCCGGCCTTGATCGCGGCCTTGCAGGCAACGGTGTGAAGGATCTCATCCCGGACATTCTGCTTATCCTCCTTGTGGCCCGACAGCAGCTCAGAAGCCAAAGCTTCCACAGCATCTGGGCCATCCTCTGCAGACAGATCCATGGGGATCTGCCGAATCAGAACAGTGTTATCACCAAATTCGTCGATCTCAAAGCCCAATTCCACCAGCAGGTCGCGATTCTCCAGCAGAACAGCAGCACCGCTGGGGGTAAGCTGACAGGGGATGGGGGTCAGCAGGGTCTGAGCGCTGATATCCTCCTGATTGCTTTTGAGCTTGTTGAACAAAATGCGCTCATGGGCAGCGTGCTTGTCAATAAGGAAAGCATCCTCGCCCTGCTCCACCAGAATGTAGCTGTTATAAAGCTCACCGACCATGCGCCAGGGCGCTTCTTCGGGAATGGACATGGTTTGCTGCTGGGGCTCGGGGATCACCGGAGCGACTGGGGCAGCCATCGGCTTGGGAAGCTGTATGGATTCCTGCACAGGAAGAGGCGCCGGACGCTCGGAAATGGCAGAAACCACCGCGGCTGCGGCTGCCGGACCCGGTTGCGGTGCTTCCTTCACGGCTGCGGAAAAATGCTTGTATTCTGCTGCTGTCATGGTGCGGAAGAAGGACTTGGATTCCGGTTTTGCAGTTGCCGACGGAGCAGCCTGAGATGGCTTCCGGAACTGCATCTGGGGACGGTCCTCGGTCTTGTTCAGGGCTGCCAGAACACCGTAATGAACACAGTCGAATACACTCTTTTCGTTTAAAAACTTGACCTCGGTCTTTGCCGGGTGGACATTGACATCCACAGCGCCGGCAGGCACATTCAGGTGCAGAACACAGGCAGGGAATTTACCGACCATCATTTGATTGCGGTAGGCTTCCTCCAGCGCCTTGATGAGCAAGGGCGAACGGACAGGTCTGCCATTGACAAAGAACACCTGCCGGGCACGGCTGGGGCGGGCATCGCTGGGCTTGCTTACATAGCCTGTCAGCCGGCAGTTTTCCCAGGTGCTGTCTGCCGCAACCATGCGGGCGCTGTCCCGGCCATATACGCTATACACTGCGTCCTGAAGATTTCCGGAGCCGGGAGTCGATAAAACCTCCTTGCCGTCTCGCAGGAAGCGGAACGCTACCTCCGGATGGGCCAGTGCCTGAAGCTGAACCGTATCTGATACCTTGCTGCCTTCATAGGAATCGGTTTTCATAAACTTCATCCGGGCGGGGGTGTTATAAAACAGATCCCGGACGATAATGGTCGTTCCGTCCGGACAGCCGGCTTCTGCTTCGTCTGTGATGTTTCCGGCTTCCAGAGAAATGCTGGTGCCGCTGACAGAGCCGGGGGTCTTGGTCAGAATGTCGATCCGGCTGACAGATGCGATGGCCGCCAATGCTTCACCGCGGAAGCCCATGGTGGAGATCGCAGCCAGATCCTCGGCGGCACGCAGCTTAGAGGTGGCATGGCGCAGAAACGCTGTCCGCGCATCCTCAGCGGTCATACCGCAGCCGTTGTCTGTAACCCGCATAAAGGTCATGCCACCGTCGCGAAGCTCTACCGTAACCTGGGTCGCACCGGCATCCACAGCGTTTTCCAGAAGCTCCTTGATAACGCTGGCAGGCCGTTCCACCACCTCGCCGGCGGCAATAAGATTTGCAATATGAGGGGAGAGCTGTATGATTTTTGCCATAATGATCACCTCATAAAGGACATACTGATCTGATTGACAGTCATGTGCACAAGAATAGATGCCCAGATGGAATCCGCTTTTTCATAGGCCCAGGCAAGGCTGATGCCTGCGGGAATATATTGCAGGAAGCACAAAAGTAAAACCGTTGTGGAGGTCGTGCCAATATAACCCACCACATGGATCGCGCTGAATAAAGCGGTGGACAGCACATAGGCGATCAGACGATTATTACCTTGCAGAGGACGGAAGATCAGTCCGCGGAACAACAGCTCCTCTGTAACCGGTACAAGCAGTATGGTGCATAATTGCATCAATGTATAATTCTCTTGGGCCATAGCGTAAATATTGCTGTCATTTACATTGGTAAAATCTGCAGATACACCGCTGATCACCAGCCCCGCAAGGAAACTGCCTGCATAATATATGATCAGACCCAGTGCCGCAAACCGCAGACAACGGAAAGGTGTCTGGAAGGAATGTTGGGCAGAAGCTCCCAGGAACTTGTGGAAAATAAGTACCGCCAGAAGAAAATCCACCGCAAACATCAGGCAGTTCAGCTCTGTGCCGTTCAGAGGTTCGCCCAGCAATAAATTGACGCTCACAGCGATCACAGGCAGTACCAAAAAATGGCACACCATCAGTATCCAGCCAAGGATCACTTCGCGGCGAGTCATGGAAATGGAAAGTTTCATAAAGTCATTCCTGTCATAAAAGGGGATCAACCCAGCATTTTCTTAAGCTTATAAAGCTCGTTCATGGCCTCAATGGGTGTCAGGGTCTCTACGCTAAGGGCTTCCAGTGCAGCACAGATCTGCTGTCCGGTCAGGTCCATCATGCTGACCTGATCCTCCGTTTCATCCTCCCGGACGCGCACAGGACGGCTGGTGTCCTGACTTTCCAACTGGGACAGGATCTGGGAAGCACGGCTGGTTACCGCATTGGGGAGACCTGCAAGCTTTGCCACCTCCACACCGTAGCTGTCGTCTGTTGCACCGGGTACGATCTTCCGCAGGAAGATCATTTTGTCGCCCCGCTTCTTTACTGCAATGTTGAAATTTTTTACATTGGGAAGCTCATCCTCGATGGCACTGAGCTCATGATAATGGGTGGCAAACAAGGTCTTAGCCCCTAAGGATCTGGGGTTGGCAGCATATTCCAGAACTGCCCTGGCAATGGCCATGCCGTCGTAAGTCGATGTACCTCTGCCGATCTCGTCCAGGATCAGCAGACTTCTGGAGGTGGCATATTTCAGAATGGAAGCTACCTCAGCCATTTCTACCATGAAGGTGGACTGTCCGGAGGCCAGATCGTCGCTGGCACCGATCCGGGTAAATACCCGGTCCACAATACCGATCTGCGCGCTGCGGGCAGGTACGAATGAGCCGATCTGCGCCATCAGCACGATCAGCGCCACCTGGCGCATATAAGTGGATTTACCGGCCATATTCGGACCGGTGATAATGGTAACCTGATTGTCCGCAAG
>CAYLNV010000052.1:0-7151 GCA_964385085.1 uncultured Oscillospiraceae bacterium | reverse complement strand
TACATCCTGCGGGAATGGAAAGCATCCCAGGACGAGCTGAGAAGCTTCCTGGGCGACGAATATCAGGAGTTCAATTTGGTAGTGGCCCTGCCCAATGGTCGTCCCTGCGAGGATAGAATCATCCTGAAAGAGTTTTCAAAGCTCCGTGAGGAAGCAGGGCTGCCCAAGGTGGTCTTTCATTCTCTCCGTCATTCCAGTACCACTTACAAGTTAAAGCTCAACCACGGCGATCTGAAGGCCACACAGGGCGATACTGGTCACGCCGAGATCGACATGATTACAAGCATCTATGCTCATATCCTGGACGAGGATAGAAAAGTTAATGCTCAGAAATTTGAGACAGCTTTTTACTCTAACCCCGATTTGAGGGGTGTTCGTCCACCGGAAGAATCCCAGAAGCCAGAAGCAGCGACAATCGATCTTGCGGGCCTGGTGGAACAGCTTCAGAAGTCCCCAGAGCTGGCTTCGGCACTGGCTGCGCTGATTGCAGCACAAACAGCCAGCAAGTAGTTCGGAAAAATCGAAAATTCCAAATTAGCAAATCCGTGATTTTTCTTAGCAAACTTGTGAAAAGCGTTCGTTTCTTCTTAGCAAATATTCATCATGCAGTGTATAAAACAATCCCGGTGTCAGCAAACCGACCACCGGGTGAAAAAAGGCAAAAAAGTTGCCGCAATCCACAAAATAATGGATTACAGCAACTTTTGGCACCCCCGGCGAGACTCGAACTCACTACATTCCGCTTAGGAGGCGGACCCTCTATCCTGGTGAGGTACGGGGGCTTGTGGGAAAAATATTCAATTTTGCGTCTCAAAAGGATTCGAACCATCTGCCGCTTAGGAGGCGGCCGCTCTATACAACTGAGCTACCGGGGCATATTCCTTTGGATACCGCTACATTGTACCGAAAAAACTCCTCGGTGTCAACCATAAATCCCGGCTGAAAAACAGATCTGCCAATATTTGGCCTGTTCTCAAAAGCAGGGGAGTATGCTATAATTTGCACCGCATATATGCAAGAAAACCACAAACGAGGTGAAAAATGAAGCGAATCATATCCCTGATCCTGATAACGATCCTGCTTTTTGGCGTCTGCATCCCTGTGAGGGCACAGGCTGCTGCAGCAGATTCTCAGGCCGGTACGGTCAAGGCTGTAGGCGGACTGAATGTTCGCGCCGGTGCGTCCACAGGTACAAGCATACTGACCACCTTAAGCAACGGCAGCTATGTAACCCTGATGTCCAAATCCGGTTCATGGTGGCGGGTAGAGTACGGAAACGGTCTTTACGGGTATTGCCATGCTGACTATATTGTAAATGCAGGCGGCACTGCCGCAACTGTAAATACAGATCCCTCCGGTCTGAATGTCCGAAGCGGCCCCGGTACATCATATAGCCGAATTGGCGGTCTTTCCAGAGGCTATACCGTTATTGTCCTGTCTACCTCCGGCGGCTGGAGCAGAATTCTTTACAGTGGTACAAAAACCGGGTATGTCAGTGCTCAGTATCTGAAAAGCCAGTCCTCCGACGCGACCGGATCGTCCGGAAAATCTGCCATCAGTCTGAGCGTGCCCAGCTTTAAGCAGAACGACAGCCGCTGGTCCTGGGTAACTATCGGTACATCCGGAAAGACCATGGAGAAGATCGGCTGTGCGACCACAGCCATTGCCATGATGGAATCTTACCGGACCGGAACGACTATTTATCCGGATGCTATGGCACAAAAGCTCAGCTATACTTCTTCCGGCAGTGTCTATTGGCCCAGTCATTATGTAACGGTAACAAGCAGCTCCGGCTACCTGGAAGCGATCTATGCTCAGCTTAAGCAGGGGAAGCCTGTGCTGTTCGGTGCAAAAAATTCCAGCGGAACACAGCACTGGGTAGTGATCACCGGATTTACCGGTGGCAGTCTGACAGCGGCCAACCTGACCATCAACGACCCCGGTTCCAATACCCGCACCAATCTGCAGCAGTTTTTAAACGCATACCCAACCTTCTACAAGTATTTCTATTACTAAGCATATTTCTGTTTGACGATCAGATGCAAATGCCGCACGCGCCTCCCTTAACGAGGGGGTGAGGAATTGTGCGCTTTAGGAAGCTGCCCGATAAATGAAATTTGACTTTTGTTGGCGATTGGCAGATTGACAAATAAGACTGATGGCATTACAATATTCCCATATAATCAACATTAGAGGTGAATCCTATGGAAAAGAAGCTCCACACAGAGACCCTGTGTATTCAGGCGGGATACAGCCCGGAGAGCGGCGAGCCCCGTCAGATCCCCATTGTTCAGAGTACGACCTTTAAATATGCTACCTCTGAGGATATGGGAAAGCTGTTTGATCTGGAAGCGTCAGGCTATTTCTACTCCCGTCTGCAGAACCCCACCTGCGATATGGTAGCGGCAAAAATCGCGGCGCTGGAAGGCGGCACGGCGGCGATGCTCACCGGCTCCGGTCAGGCGGCCAACTTCTATGCAATGTTTAATATTGCCTCCTGTGGCGATCATATCGTGTCCAGCTCTGCGATCTATGGCGGTACATTCAATCTGATCGGTGTTACCATGAAGCGCATGGGTATCGAGGTTACTTTTGTTGACCCAGACTGCACAGAAGAGGAATTAAACGCTGCGTTCCGTGAGAACACCAAGCTGGTATTTGGTGAGACCATTGCAAATCCTGCGCTGAATGTTCTGGACATCGAGAAATTTGCAAAGGCTGCCCATGAACACGGTGTACCCCTGATCATTGACAATACCTTTGCGACACCTGTTAACTGCCGGCCCTTCCAGTGGGGAGCTGACATTGTAACCCATTCCACCACCAAGTATATGGACGGCCACGGTGTGGCCGTGGGCGGCTGCATCGTAGACAGCGGTAAATTCGACTGGACCAAGTATCCTGAGAAGTTCGCCTGTCTTTGCACCCCGGACGACAGCTACCACGGTGTTACCTACACCGAACGTTTTGGCCTTGCCGGAGCATTTATTACCAAGTGTACTGCACAGCTTATGCGGGACTTAGGCTCGGTCCAATCCCCCCAGAGTGCATTTTACCTGAACCTGGGTCTGGAAAGCCTGCCCTTCCGTATGAAGCAGCACTGCGCAAACGCACAGTCCATTGCAGAGTATTTGCAAGCTGATCCCAAGGTCGCCTGGGTCAAGTACTGTGGCCTGAAGGGTGATAAGTACTACGACTTAGCACAGAAATATCTGCCGAACGGTTCTTGCGGTGTGATCTCCTTTGGCTTAAAGGGCGGCCGTCAGGCGGCTGAGGTGTTTATGAAGAATCTGAGACTTGGTGCGATCGAGACCCATGTGGCAGATTCCCGCACCTGCTGTCTCCATCCTGCCAGCACCACCCATCGGCAGATGACTGATGAGGAGCTGGAAGCCGCGGGTATCGGTGCTGACCTGATCCGCCTGAGCTGCGGTCTGGAAAATGCTGAGGATCTGATCGCAGATCTGGCACAAGCTATTGAAAAAGTATAATTTACAGAAGGCCGCGCTGCAGTATTTTGCAGCGCGCCTTTTTTACTAAGATACCTATGAGCAAATTATTCAAAATGAACAAAAAGCGAAGATCTGTCCAATACCTGCCGATATTTGCTTGCAATGGGTGAAATTGTGTGCTATTATTTCTGTGTACGGATAACCGTAATAGTAGAAAGGAGTTTTATACATGAAAAGACTGTTAAGTTTCTTGCTGGCTCTGAGCATGGCAGCAGGTCTGATAGCAGGTATCACCATGACTGCCTCTGCAGAAGGCGAAGATATTGTGAGCAGCGTGGAGCTCACCGGTATGCCCGGTGTGGTGGTTTCCGGTCAGGACATCACTGTTCCCAGCCTCCAGGTACCTTCCAATGCAAATTATTCTGTATCTTCCTATTGGTTGGCTTTGGATGAGGAATTGAACTGGAAGGTTGTCAACTCCGGCACATTTGATTTCAGAGAGTATTGTCTGATAATCAATGTAACACCCAATAGCGGCTATACTATGTCCGAGGATGTCCAGATCATGCTTGACGGCATGGATATCCACGAGTATATGAATATCGGCTGGCGTGTTGAGGACAATGAACTGGTCATTGATAAATATATCGAGGCAGAGCCGGTAAATGGTTATGTAGGCGATGTGGAGCTTGTGGGCAATCCTGAAGGCATTGTTGCCGGTTCTGCAATTACCACCCCTGATATCCAGGTGGCGGAGGGTGATGTCTCCGTTTTGGGTGTAAGATGGCTGGATGAAAGCTACAATACTGCTTCCGGTAATTTTGAAGCCAATAAGGTTTATTTCCTGGCGATCGATCTGGCGCCCACTGTGGAAGGCACTGCGTTCGATGATTGGTCCTATATTGGTGTTCAGCACGGATACAGCACTGATAGACACTGTCAGAACGACGGTTCTGCAATCCTGTATCTCCGCTATTCATTGCTGCCTGTTGTGGAATCTGTGGACATTAAGGTTACTGAGCCCAAGATCGGTGCAGCTCCCGCGGATCCTGTTGTCAGCAGCAACGAGTATTCCATCAACTATTTCGAATGGTATGATGTCAATAACGGCGAATATGTTGTAAAATTTGAGGATGGACATAAATACCAACTGGCATTAAGTCTGGCATGTGCTGACGGTTATGAATTTGCTGAAGATCTGGTCGTTACAATAAACGGGGAGAATAGCACGAACTACCATTCTGATACATCCTTTCTCTACGTCTATCAGAGTTGCAGCTTTTTAAAGCAGATCGACCAGGTAGATATTACCCTTCCTGCGCCCGCGATTGGTCAGACAGCCAGTTGCGACAATATTAAGGCAGCAGCAGGTAAGGGCTATAAGATCAGCGATATGTACTGGATGCAGGGCGATGTGGAATTTACCGGTACCTTTGCCAAGGCTAAATACACCCTGGAAATGTACCTGGAAGCTGAAGAAGGCTACGAATTTTCCGAGGATTGTAAGGTCTACATCAACGGAGAGGAAACTGAAGAATTCTGGCTTGATGAAAGCTGGGGAAATATCTATCAGTCTTATTCCTTCCGGGACGTGATCACCAAGGTGGACTTGCCCGAATTCCCCGATGTGAAGGTTGGCGATTCCGTTGCCTCCGGTGAGTTGCAGGTAGCTGCTGATGCCAGGTACGCAGCATATGCCCAATGGGTGAAATATGAGAGCGAATACGATATTACACCTGTCGAAGGAACTGTTGAGGACAATAGTATATATTATATGATGGTATTTCTCATTCCCGATGACGAATGTGAATTTGCTGAAGATCTGACCATTACAGTAGGCGGCAAGACATATAACAGCAACTTGAAATATGTAAGTCCTGAAGATGTCCAGATCGTTAAGATGTATAGCTATGGCTTTGAGATCATCGACACCGTTGAGCTGACGGTTGCTGCACCGGAGAACGGAAAACTCCAGAGCCAGATCACAGTGCCTACAGATGCAAACTACACGCTGTCCGATGCTTCGTGGGGCGTCTCCAAGACCGACAATGTTTACAATACGGACGAGCTGGAGAAGGATGTTCCCTTCGCTTACGGTAACTACTACTGGATCGCCGGAAATCTCCAGCCCAAGGAAGGCTACGTATTCTCCGACGAAGTGAAGTTCCTGGTCAACGGCGAGCAGGTAGAAATCAATACGGATTATTACTATATCTTTGCAGATGGCGGTACATTTATTTACGGCTTTGGCCTGCTGAGCGCAAATGCGGATCAGAACAATCCCAATACCGGTGATACCGTTCCCGTAGCAGCGTTTGCAGCGCTGATGGTGCTGTCCGTTGCAGGTCTGGCAGTAACCATCGTTTCCAGGAAGAAATACTTCTGATCAGCAAGATAAAAAACAATATGCAATAGAAAAGGTTCTGTTGCAAAAATCAAAGATCTAACGTTGGAATTTGCAGGGGCGACTGATCGCCCCTGCGTCCGCAGGACGTAGATATTTGTATCATTTAAGGGTGTGCTGCAGTATTTTGCAGCACACCCTTTTGTTCTTATTAAAATCAGATTTCCGAAACCGTATCCGCTAACTCCCGATACTGGGTGTGCAGCGGCAGGGGCTCTGCGTCATCGGCAGGATACCCCATGGGCAACAGTGCGACCACAGTTACATTCTCCGGAAGCCCCAGAACTTTGGATACCTGCTCCTTTTTGAACAGACCTACCCAGCAAGAGCCGATCCCAAGCTCTGCAGCCTCCAGCATCATGTGGGTACATACAATGCTTGCATCGATCTGTCCGAACCTGTGCTCGGGGTGCAGCCTGCTTTTTGCATCCCTGGTGGTGTCGTAGCCAACCACCAGGATCACGGGGGCATCAAAGGTGCAGCGGCATACGGAAGCCAGTTTTCGTCTGGCATCCTCACTTTTGGCAATGTAGATTTTTTGCGGCTGGTAATTGCAGGCGGTAGGCGCAACCTGTCCTGCCTCCAGGATCCTTTTCATTTTTTCGTCCTCAATGGGCTGAGCCTTAAAGGAACGGACAGAATACCGGGATCTTGCAAGCTCCAAAAATGTCATTTCAATGCGCTCCTTCCTGATCATTTACAGCAGGCGAATACCGGCTTGCTCGCAGGCATCCACGGTCGCCTGATCCCAAACGCTGGACTGGACCTCGCCAATGTGGGCACAGCCCATCATCAATAGACACAGCCGGGACTGACCGATACCGCCGCCGATGGTCAGGGGCAGCTCGTTGTTTAACAGCATTTTGTGGAAGGGGAGAGACCTGCGGTCATCGCAGCCCGCTTCGGAAAGCTGCCGGTCCAGTGCCTCTGCGTCCACACGGATACCCATGGATGAGATCTCCAGCGCACGACCCAGCACATCATCCCAGAAGAAGATATCACAGTTGAGCTGCCAGTCGTCATAGTCCGGTGCACGGCCGTCGTGGGGCTTGCCGGAACGAAGACGGCCGCCGATCTGCATGATACAGGCGGTGGGATGCGCTTTTACAAAGGCATTTTCCCGCTCAGAACCGGTCATGTTCGGGTACAGGTCTTCCAGCTCCTGTGTGGTGATAAAAGCGACCTCACGGCTTAAGGCGACCCGCAGTTGAGGGAAACGCACATGAAGCCGGTCGTTGGTGTCGCAGATGGCCCGGACGATGGCACGGACGATCAGCTTCAGATAGTCAAGATTC
>CAYLNV010000051.1:3644-7490 GCA_964385085.1 uncultured Oscillospiraceae bacterium | reverse complement strand
ATCCTGCTTTGCGCACACTATACCAAACCTATTTTACCGATATAATCGCTGAATGTCAAGAACATTTGCTCAAAAACACAAAATATAGTGTTTATTTTCCGGTGATCGGCCTTTCTGTTGTGCCGGATTTTCCGTTGACATCCACTCCGCTCCGTGATAAAATAAACGCGCATAAAAAGAGGTGAGCTGATTTGCAAGCAGGCAGTATGGCGCAAATTCAACATTTTATATGGGATTTTGACGGAACACTTTTTGATACCTATCCCACGATCATTGAGATCTTGCGCTCCTCCTTGCAGGAATACGGCTATGACTGCGATCCTGCAGAGGCCATGGCCCTGATGCTGGACACCATTGCTTTTGCCCGGGATCACTATGCAGACAAATACGGTATCAGCCGGGAAGCACTCCAGGAAACCTATATGCGCTATCACCGTAAGCTTGTCCCCCAGCTTCTTGCCATGCCCTTTGCGGGTGCAAAAGAAGTACTCCGGCAAATTTGCCAGACCGGACGGTATCATTATATTTTCACCCAGCGGAACAGCGGGGAAACCATGGCTTACCTGAAAAAGCACGGTCTTGAAGGATTTTTCCGTGAGATCGTCTGTCCGGACACCCCCGGTTTCGCATCGAAGCCCTCTCCGGATTCTATTTTGTACCTGATGAGAAGGTACGGTATGACTGCGGAAAATACCGTGATGATAGGCGACCGGGAATGTGATTTGGAAAGTGCCCGCGGCGCGGGTGTCCGCACGGTGCATAAGGTGTGCCCGGTTGCGCCCCAGGAGCTGGAATGTACCTGGCGGGTAAGTAATTTTGAAGAACTGCATAACCTGATCGGTTAACGATCAAGTGAATGTAGGGGGCGATCCGCCGCCCGCGGGCGACCAATGTCGCCCCTGCAAAAGGCAGGAACACGCTTGCCTGTTCTTGTAAATTATAGATCAGGCTAATCCAATTAAATATGCGGATGTGGTGGAATTGGTAGACTCGGTGGATTTAGGTTCCACTGCCAAAAGCGTGCAGGTTCGAGTCCTGTCATCCGCACCAAAGAATAACCGTAACTTTGATACAAGTTGCGGTTATTCTCTTTTTGTGGTATAATAAATTCCAGGGAGGGATTGTAATGGAGTTTTTGCTTTTTGCATTATTCTTTTTTGTAATTCTTATTCCCCTTGTTTTAGGTATTATTATCCCCATATACAAAGACCATAGCAAAGTAACTGGTGGTATTATTAACTATGATTCCACTATGAGAAAATTCGTATATAAATATGGTATGATCAATCAAAAAGGTGGTGTTTCTATGTGTTTCATTCAGGAATGCTTTAGACTGGCAATGGCTTCGGGCTGACTCCTGATCAAACAAAAAACAAAATGAATCATGGATACAAAATGAAAAAATTGATGAACATTCGATTCCTTTCCATTCTCCTGGCAGCGGCACTGCTCACCGGCTGCAGCTCAGGGAATCCGTCTTCCGGTCGCCCGCAACTGGACGCAGATTTTTCGGAGCGGGAAAACACTTTTTCCTTCTCAGCGCTTCCCTCGGAAACGCTTGTCCTTTCCGGGGAAGGTGCTGCCGCGGTGCTGGAAACGGTGGCGCAGATCCAGCCTGATTACACCTACGAGGACTTATATCAACTCGATGAGGTAAAAAAGCGGCTGGACTTCCAAGCTGCGGTGGAAACGCACCGGTTTTCGGCTCTGGATGACAGCGGCGCACTGAACGGCGCCCATCTGGCGGCACTGGTGAAGCAAAATAACGAGGCTTTTCTGGAATCAAAGCCGTTCGGATACACGGCAGTAGAGGCGGATTATATCGATGATCTCTGCGATTTTATCGTAAAAACCGTCGAAGTCATGACCCGGAAGTACCCAGACATCGACTGGGCAAGGGTGTACTGCAATCTGGGAAACTTAAAAATTCTGTACGATGTAGGGATGCTGAGTTACGCACAGGTCCAGGAGGACGGGATCCTTGCGATCAGCAAGAACAACACCGAGATCATCCTCAGCCTAAAGGGGGAGGACGGCTTCAGCCGGGTGCTGACCCATGAGATCATGCATATCCTCCAGATCGGCTGTGTGTGCGAGGCCATTGAAAACTGCGGCCGCCGGGCCGGTATCGCGGTATACTGGGATGATTTTTCCTTAAACACCACCGACTGGACGTGGATGGTGGAGGGCTCAGCCGAGCGGCATATGTGTACCCTTACCGGCGGCGAGGCCATCAGCTATCAGTACAAGATGGATTATCTGTGCAGTCTGACCATGTCTGTGCTGCTGCGGGATTCGGTGAAGGCGGATACCATGGAAACGCTTTGCTTCTACGACGATCCCCAGTTGCTGTTTGATGCCTTTGGCTGCGAAACACAGGCCCAGCAGGATGAGCTGCTGAATATGATGATCACCCTGCAAATACTGCAGATACAGCCGAAAAACTTCCATCTGGTATATGCGGAAAAAACCGGCACGGATCTGCTGGCTGACGAAGAAGCAATGAATCAGTTCAGCTACTCGTTGAAGCCTGCGATCTGCACAAGTCTGGCAAAGGAATTTTACGAAAATCTTGTTTCCTTCCTGCAGCAGAACCCGCTGACCTACAATGATCTGTTCTGCCTGCTGAACCTGTTTGAAGGGCATCTGAACCAACATCTGAATTACACAAGTGAGAGCAAGGCAGAGATCAACCAGCCGTTTTTGACCGCCTACACTGCCATGCGTTCGGCGCTGTTTGCCGCACTGGAGGCGGACGATCCGGAGGTGGATGTCGCAGCGCTTTACGAGCAGTACGACATCACCGCTGCAGGAGAAGGACTGCTCAATGCAGAGCTTGCCATGCTGCCTGCAGAAAAGCTCGCTTTCCTGGCGGAGCGCGCCCAGTGGCAATCAGAGCTGCTTGGATTAGGGCAAAAAGTCCCCCTGTGAACAGGTAACATTCCTTTGTGCGTAAGCACAAAGCTTCACTATGCGCAATGAACCCTTTTCCGGAAGGATCAGATTAACTGCATAAAACGGGCGCGTTGCAAAATGATGCAACGCGCCCTAAAACTATGCAATTGTCTGCATCCTGGGGATGCAGGGGCGACCAGTGGTCGCCTGCGGGCGGCGATTCGTCGCCCCTGCAGGTTCTATCGCAGAATTTTTGCATTTTGCAACAGACCCATTTCATTATTTGTTGATCAAAAAGCTATCACTTCAGATAAAGCTGCAGCTTCTGCACCGATTCCTTGGCATCGCCCAGCATCAGCAGCACATTGTCTGCCTCATACAGGGGATTGGGGACACCTGCGTAACCGGGCTTGGTATCGAAATTGCAGAAAACGACCTTGGGGGCTTTCTCCACGTCCAGCACAGGCATACCATAAATGGGTGTGCCCTCTGCGGTGTTGGCAGCAGGATTGGTTACATCGTTTGCACCGATGACGATCGCAATGTCGCAGCCTTCAAATTCGTCATTGATATCTTCCATCATAAAGAGCTTATCATAGTCGATATCTGCCTCGCACAGCAGAACGCTCATATGACCCGGCATACGGCCTGCCACGGGATGGATGGCAAACTTGACCTCTGCGCCACGCTTTTCCAGTGCAGCAGCCAGTGCCGCCACATTGGCCTGCGCCTGGGAAAGGGCCATGCCGTAACCGGGTACGATGATCACCTTTTTGGCACTCTGCAGGACAGCACCTGCACCCTCGATCGTCAGCTTTCCGGCATCATCTGCCGGTCCTGCAGTCTGTGCATGTGCAGCTTCTGCGCCTTCAGCAAAGCCGATCAGCTTCTGCACAGATTCCTTGGCATCGCCCAGCATCAGCAGCACATTGTCTGCCTCATACAGGGGAT
>CAYLNV010000051.1:0-3544 GCA_964385085.1 uncultured Oscillospiraceae bacterium | reverse complement strand
GATTCCTTGGCATCGCCCAGCATCAGCAGCACATTGTCTGCCTCATACAGGGGATTGGGGACACCTGCGTAACCGGGCTTGGTATCGAAATTGCAGAAAACGACCTTGGGGGCTTTCTCCACGTCCAGCACAGGCATACCATAAATGGGTGTGCCCTCTGCGGTGTTGGCAGCAGGATTGGTTACATCGTTTGCACCGATGACGATCGCAATGTCGCAGCCTTCAAATTCGTCATTGATATCTTCCATCATAAAGAGCTTATCATAGTCGATATCTGCCTCACACAGCAGAACGCTCATATGACCCGGCATACGACCTGCCACGGGATGGATGGCAAACTTGACCTCCACACCGTTTTTCTCAAGATCAGCGGCAAGCAGCGCAACATCTGTCTGCGCCTGAGAAAGTGCCATGCCATAGCCCGGAACGATGATCACCTTTTTGGCTTCCCGGAGTCTGGCGGCGACATCGGCCTCGCTGAGCTTTGCAGGTCCTGCTTCTTCGGCTTTTTCCTCTTCCCCGGGCGCTTCTGTCGTCACCCGGGCGCTTACAGTGGTTTTACCGGAGAGGATCGTGATCAGCTTGCGGTTCATGGCCTTGCACATATCCTGGGTCAGGATCAGGCCGGAAGCACCCACGATACCACCGATCGCTACCAGCAGGGGCTCGTTAATGGCCATACCGGCAATGCCGCCTGCCACACCGGACAGTGCATTCAGCAGCGAAATGGTAATGGGCATATCTGCACCGCCCACGCGCATCACAAAGACAACACCGATCGCCAGGGACAGCACCGCCACCAAAACAGCCCAAGCGCCGCTATGGAACGTCTGCAGCAGGATGCCTGCCACACACAGCACCGCCAGCACCATCATCACAGCACTGTGATGGGGCAGGCTCTTGGGCCTGGCATCCAGAATTCTTGCCAGCTTACCGGCAGCGATCAGGCTTCCGGTAAAGGTAAGCGCACCGATCGCCAGGGCAAGACCGGCAGTCGCACCCTCAAACAAAGGAACTTCACCGTTGACAGCCGTAACAGCAGCCACCAGTGCGGAGGCCGCACCGCCAAGGCCGTTGAGCAGGGCAATGATCTGAGGCATGGCGATCATCTTCGCCTTCATCGCACCGTAGATACCCACAGCAGCACCGGCAACCAGCGCTGCACACAGGGCAATGATCACCGCCATCCCGGAAGCTCCCACGCGGGTAAAGTAAATAAGGGCGATGGCCATTACCATGGCTGCGGCAGACAGGGCGTTACCCAGCACAGAGCTTTTGACCTTGCTCATCATGTTAATGCCTAAAAGGACAGCCGCTACGCAGACACCGCAAAGCAGGTAATAAGTCAGATCATACATCCTTCTTATCCCCCTTCTTCACAAAGCTGCTGAGCATCTTATGGGTCAGTGCAAAGCCGCCAGCCACGTTGACCATAGCAAGAGCACCGGCAACCAGCGAAAGGATCAGCGCCAGCCAGCCTTTGGCAGTAAATGCAGCAATGATCGCACCCAGCACGGTAATACCGGAGAGGGCATTCATGCCGGACATCAGCGGTGTATGTAACAGTGCCGGCACGCTGCGAATGATGACATAACCCAAAACTGCCGACACAACAAACAAAACGATCAGCAATACAGGACTCATACTTATTCTCCCATTGCAGCCAGTGCGCCGGCATGGACCACCTTGCCGTCCTTGGTGGTCAGCATACCGCTGACGATATCATCGCTCTCATCCAGATTCAGTGTGCCGTCCTTGGTCAGATACTTTACCAGATTATACATATTGGCCGCATACATAAAGGTGGAGGACTCAGCCAGCATACCGGGGATATTCTTGATACCCTCCAGAATGACACCGTGCTTCACATCCTTCACACCGGGGGTGGTGATGGCACAGTTGCCGCCCTGGTCAATGGCGATATCCACGATAACCGCACCGGGCTTCATGGTCTTTACCATTTCCTCCGTAATAAGGATCGGGGCCAGACGGCCGGGAACCAATGCAGACAGGAACACGATATCCATGTCCGGCAGCACCTTGGCGATCAGCTCACGCTCCGCAGCCAGCACATCCTCAGGAAGCTCCATGGCATAGCCGCCCTGACCGATGGCAAGCGCCGGATCTACACCGGATTCCACCAATTTTGCGCCCAAAGAGGTGGCCTGCTCTGCGGCAGCGGGACGGATATCGATGGCGAAGGTCTTTGCGCCCAGGCGCTTGGCAGTGGCCAGTGCCTGCAGACCGGCAACACCAACACCGGCAACCAGTACATTACAGGGCTTGATCATACCGGCGGCAGTGGGCATCATGGGAATAAACTTGATCAGATCGGAAGCCGCCATCAAAATGCCCTTGTAGCCGGCACAGGTACTCATGGAAGTCAGCGCGTCCATAGATTGCGCACGGGAGATACGGGGCACACCCTCGATGGCCATGCTGATAACACCCACCTCTGCCATATGCCTGACCATCTTGTGGTTGACAGGTGCTGCAGGATGGATGAAGGTGATCAGATACTGACCCTTGTGCATCATATCCACTTCATGCTTGCCTGTTTCCTCATTGAACAGAGGCTCCTTGACCTTCAGGATCAGCTCCGCCTCATCATAGACCTGCTGAGCAGTATCACACATCACAGCGCCGGCTGCAGCGTATGCCTCGTCAGCGCACAGTGCGCCAATGCCGGCGCCTTTTTCCACCAGCACCTTATGGCCGTCTGCTACATACTTTTTCACAGAATCGGGGGTTGCGGCCACGCGGGCCTCGTCGTGCATAATTTCCTTGGGGATACCGATAATCATAAGATAGCCTCCTGTTTGTTTATTATCTTCCGCGGCAGAGCCGCTTGAATCCTCATCATATCCGGGGCATAACAGATGTGCTTTGCTTGATATTATCCAGTACTACATAGGTGCGTGTATGGGACACACCGGGGATCTGCTTGATATCGTTCAGGACCTTGGTCAGCTCTTCTGTAGATCCGGCAGATATCCGGGCGAAATAATCAAAATCACCGGTGATATAGAAACATTCCATGACACATTCATGCGCCTGCATCTGGTGGGCAAATACGGCATTATACTTGGGGTGCTCCAGGCGGACAGAGATGAGCGCCTGCACATCAAAGCCAGCCAACCGCTCATCGATCACGGCGGTGTAGCCCCTTATCAGACCGGATGCCTCCAGCTTTTTCATGCGTTCGATGACTGCCGATACCGACAGGTTTACCTGTTGGCTGATCTGAGATGCATTCATCCGTGCATCCTGGGTCAAGCAGCGAATGATTCCTGCGTCAATGTGGTCCATATCGTTTCCTTTCCAATACAGAAACTCATTTTCTGTATTATAGCAGTTTTTTCGTTATTTTATCAATATTTCCGCGTATTTTCAATAACTCTTTCTGTAATCCACATATTTTCCGAAAATATTTCTCTTTCGCCCCTCCCGCAGCACCTCCGACGGGAATAATTACACCTCCCCTTTTATCTGTCAAATTTCTGTTTGACGACTAGTTGTAAACATTGCAACCAGCTATCGTATC
>CAYLNV010000050.1:0-7492 GCA_964385085.1 uncultured Oscillospiraceae bacterium | reverse complement strand
ACATACTCGCCCGCAGCATAATCCTTCTCAGCAAAGGTGATCGTGGCGTCGGTTGCAGCCATAGCCACTTCGCCCAGGCTGTAATTCGCATTTGCCATAAGTGTATCTACAGCACTTGCAGACCACTGGTCCGCGGGGATCGCATAGGCAGCGATGGTTGCAGTGTTTGTAGCCACTGCTGTGTCCACAGAGTATGTCAGTGCATACTTGCCTGCCTGGGGCACGCGGATCTTCAGGGCTGTGTAATTCTTTCCGTTCTTGGCACGGAGCGTACGGCCATTACTGGTACGGTATGTCAGATTTGTCGCATCTGCGGAATCTACATAGGTCCAGTTCAGCGTACCGGCTGCATAAGCTTCGTCCAGATCGGTCTTGATCTCACTGATCTTTTGATTGCTGCCAATCAAGCTGTTAAAGCCCTGGTCGTTCTCTGCGTTGTAGAGCGTGATCTGATACGCAAAGGTAGTCCCGGCACTTCCGTCTGCAAAGGTTGCCGGAACTGCGAAGGATGCCAGCAAGCCAACCAGCAGCAAGATCGCAGTCAAACGCTTCATCATGTTTTTCATAATAACTCCTCCTGTTCAAAAATCGTGTCATGCAGGAATATGATCGCTATCATTATATCGCCAGCTCGATTTGGAAACAATCGGCAATATTTCCCTCTTCCCCAACGAGGGACTCAGGGAGGGTAACCTTTACGGAAGCTTCCGTCTTTTCAAATGCCAGCTTGCATCCGCTGCGCATATCTGTTACGCTCTGCACATTCCATGTGCCGGGGATCGTATAAGTACTTGCCCGCTTCTCTCCGTCGCTGTAGAGGTAGAAGGCATTGACGGTCTTGCCGTCCTTAGCGCCTGTATAGGCAAAGCTGCCGCTTTTGTAAGGTGCTGCTGCCCGTGTTCCATGGATAGCAGAAGCGAAGATATTCATCCACTGGGCCAGAAGCTTCAGCTCCTTCACTGCTTTTCCCGGCAGACGGCCGTCGGGCTGAGGCGAAATATTCAGCGCCAGATTGCCGCCCTTGCACACGGTATCCAGCAGAAGGTGGGCGACCTCCTTTGCGCTCATGTACTCCTGATCGAAGGTGTAGCCCCAGCTTTCCTTGTCGCCGTTTGCCTTTTCCGGCTTGCCCATAATGGTGCAGACCTCCCAGGGCACAGGCAGATAGGTATCCACTGCAATGCACTCCGGTGTAACAATATCCTCACAAATGCCTGCGCCGCCACGGATCACACCCAGCATATGGGGCTGGATCTTACGAAGCTCATCCACCATTTCCGGCAGGCCCAGCTTCACACCGTCGCAGCCGCCGTCGAACCACAGGCTGTCCACCTTGCCATATCCGGTGCAAAGCTCCTTCAGTTGTTCATAAACGAATGACTGGAACTTGCGCCACTTCTCAGGGTTTGCATCGATATCATAGGAGGGCTGCCGCTCAGCGCCGTCCTTCAGGCCGTAGCCTTCCTCCCAATAGTAGGGGCAGTCAAAGTCTGCACGGCTGTAATAGACGGAAATGCCCATGCCCTTATCCCGGAAAGCATTAAACAGATGCTTTGTAATATCTGCCTTCGGCTCATCCCGCCAGGGGACTTCCGGGCCTGTTACCTTATAATCGGTGGTCTTGGTATCCCACATACAGAAGCCGTCGTGGTGCTTGGTCGTAAAGCACAGGTAACGGAAGCCTGCAGCATAGGCAATGTCTGCCCACTCCTGAGGGTCAAAGCGAATGGGGAAAAATCCCTTATGGAGCTTAGCATACATCTGCTTGACTTCCAGGTTCGTCATACCGGGGAACTGCCACTTGGTCCAGTCCCGGTCCACCAAGGGCCAGGATTCCTTACTGCCGATCTCGTTATAGACACCCCAATGGACCATCAGGCCGAATTTCTGATCCTGAAACCATTCAAGCTGATCTCTGACTTCCTTCTGCTCCGGCCATGTATAATTGGAAGCCGTCTTCTTAATGGCATTTAAGCGGACTTCCTCCGGGATCTCATGGGCATCCAAGCCCTTTTTATTTACTACATCTATATCGTCTGTATGATTTATCGTCCCCGCCATGCTTCTCTTCCTTTTCCCTTGCAAAAAACACATATCTGTGTTATCTTAAAATTACACTTGGTTAATTGAATTATATCATGGTGCATTTTACTACACCATGACTAAATTGTTCGAAATTATGAGGTTTTTATTATGGACGACCTATTTTATGACATTACTTCCAACAATGTGGAGATCGTACTGCACAAAGCAAGGCATATTATCATCAACGAAGACTTTCGCCTGGACAAAATCAAAAATCCATATTCCCGGATCTATTTTGTAAAAGAAGGCAACGGAACACTGCGCTGCGAGGGCCAGAAGCTCCCCTTCGAAGGCAATATGATCTATGTCGTGCCTGCAGAATTGGAGTTTTCCTTCAAGAGTACTTGCTTTGAAAAAATGTTTTTTCATATATCCGTCCTGAATCTGGAAAAGTACGACATCTTCTCACAGCTTGGCAAGATCTATACCCTTCCTCTGGAAGATGGAGAGTATGAAAAGGTATACGAATATCTCATGTCCAAAAGCTACTACGACAAGGTCAATCTGAAAATGCACTTGCTTTCCGTATTTTCCCGACTGCAGGATGCCTATGCGCTCCCCCCTGCGGAGATCAAGCAGTATTCCGATCTTGTGGAAAAGATCCTGATCTACATTCAGGAAAATATCAGCCTGAAGCTGCGGGTCTGCGATATCTCCAAGGTGTTTTTCGTTTCTGAAAGCAAGATCCGCAATGCCTTCCGAAAAGAAATGGGGATCACCATCGGAAAATACATAGACGATCTGGTTTTTACAAAGGCAAGACAGCTTCTGGCCATTCCAAGTATTCCCCTGTCTCAGATCAGCGCAAGGCTCGGCTTTTGCGATCAGTTTTACTTCTCACGGCAATTTAAGGAGAAGTTCGGGCATACCCCCAGTGATTTCCGGAAATTGATAAGAAAATAAGCTGCATATAGCAAAGGGGCTGTAAAGAAACCCTAATATTTATTCAGAACATACATTCTTGCCAAACCCGTCAAACAGAAATTTGATAAAACGAGGGAGGCAACTCAATGTTTGAGCTGCCTCCCAAAATTGTTTGGTTTTGAATTTTGCAACGCGCCCTTTGCTGTTTCGGAACGGGAGACAAGCAAATTGACGGTTCGTGCTTAGGGAACGGTCTGTGTGGTGTTCCTTTTTTGATTTAATAGAGAATATTCTTCTGCCGGTCCTTGGGCTTATAGGGGTCCAGCTCCTTATCAATCATGAAGTCCAACTGCTTCAGCTTCCACAAAAGGGCTTCCTCATCGCAAACGTAGTTCATAGATGGCTCAAAGCCCAGCGCAGAATCCTTACGGACCAGCGGGATGGCCGCACGGACATTCTTCCGCTCGGCTTCCACCAGCTTTTCGATGTCTGCTTCTGCCTTATAAACACCCTCCAGGGTGGGCGCGGACAGCAGCTTCTGCCGCAGAAGGTAGAATTTCTGGAAGTGGATGGTGGTCTGATGACAGCAGATCATAAACTCCACCATATTGATAAGCCGCTGCAATTCAACAGACTTATTCCTGACGGACCTGAACTTTCTTACTGCATTTTTCGTGCGCTTCATGGCAAGCCTTGCCATGCGCATTTCATCCCGGATCCGAACACTGTAGGGATCAGAACGGAAAGTATCCCGATTCTGATTCAGCACCTTATAGATCCGGTTGCCGTGGACTGTTCCGGGCTTATCCGGCTTTTTCAGCTCCAGGGTGATACAGAAGGGGTAGGCAGGACCGACGCGATACGGACCGTACTGATTTTCCACGCTGGCCGCAATGCCGTCCACAGAAGCATCCAGCTCTGCAAGGCCTTCCAGCACCGTCTGATACTCGGTCTCAGAATAGTTCTTTGCGATCCGCTCCAGCCGGACCTCATAGGGTTCGCTGCCCTCGGAGAAGGTCTCCTTGCTCAGTTTGGTAACAAAAGAGGGTGTGAAGCCCATGTGGTGGCTTTCCATCAGTCCGCAAAGCCCCCAGTCCTCCCGCGCCTTCAGCAGCGCTTCGTTGCGCAGATGCCAACGGCCCGGGAAGGGATCGTAGGGCACAACACCAAAATCCCATGGGCGGCCGGCAGTGTTGCATTGGGTATAGAGTCTGATCCCCCGCTCCTTTGCCTTCTTTGCTTCGCTGGCAAAATATGCGCCCGGTCCGGGCAAATAAATGCTGTAATCGGACACATTGCCCCAGCTATTGTCCATGGGGAATTTCTCAAACATTTCAAAGGTAACGAGCAACGAAATGTCGGTGGGCAGCCGGTCCAGCAGCTCCAGACGCACATCCTCCGGTGCCCAGCCCCAGTTATAGGTCCAGAACACCACATCCGCATCGGGCTTTACTGCACGGATGCTGTCCCGCACCAGGCTGATCCATTCTGCATAATCGCAGCAGGGATAGCGGCTGGGAGAGGCCTTGCCGGTGGGGATGCCGTCGGGGGGCAGGGTGCGGTGCTTTGCCATGCTGGTGCGGGGGTCTTTGCTGGGAAACTCCACGCTCTCGCCCACAAAGACCATACCCTTAAAGGGGTGCTTTTTGAACACATCGCCATAGACTTTGGCATAGACTTCCTTTGCGCCCTCTGCCTCCGGGTGGAGGAAGTTGGTAATGCAGCAGTAGGCATATACATCAATGCCGTATCGGGCCGCCCGACGGATCAGGTCAGAGAAATCATAGGGATCTACCGGGTCGATCCGGGAATGGTCCGGGTCGATCACATAAACCAGGATCGCATCGAAGCCGTGGTGGGCGCAGACGCTCAGGTATTCATCAGGGAAAATATCCATCGAATAACCGGAGTGGATCATACGGGGTGTAAAGAGGGCCTTCTTCCGGCTGACAGCCTTCTTCAGGAAGGGTGCTTTCCGGTCATTCATTTGGTCCTCCAGACCATACAGCGCCTGGGCGATGCCCCGATCGTCAGCGGCAGCGACCGTGATCCCGCTGTCGTCCACCGTTACCTTGCGCTCCATGTAATCCTTCAATGAAGTGTCCAGGCCGATCCGCAGATCACCACCCTCAGATACAAACCGTGCTTTGATACCAAATGCAGTTTTCAGATAGGCAGCAAAATCCTTCGCAGCTACCAGTGCCACTTCGCTATTGCTTTTCAGGCAAACAGTAACTTCCCCGCCCAGAACCAGCTCGTCCTCTTCCGGGGTCTTATTCTTCCAGCCGTGGATCTGCTTATGTATGCGGCAGTATCTTTTCTGGAAATCAAAATTCGACTCCACCTTCAGCATAGGTACACGCTCCTCATTTTTTCTTTACAGTATAACAAACTTTCCCTTGCTTGACAATGTGGAATCCATTCTGTTTTCATTTGTAATTAAAAAATAATGTTGTTTTACCTGATAGAAATTCATTGTCAATAGGTGTGCCGGGATCAGGGAAGGCACTATATGCTTTTTCATTCTTTGGCATAAAAATATGCACCGCCAAAAGTGTCTGACTTTTGGGGTGCATATCAAAAATATACCTACATTTTTACTGCTTGGTTCCGCATCTTCCGCAGAAAGCATCAGCAGCCGCTATTTTATTTCCGCATTTAAAGCAGAATTTAAATTTAGCCGCAGTCTCCTGAACCGGTGGCGAAAAAACAGGCTCCTTTGCTGCCTGATTTTCCTCTGCCCTTGCTTCTACAGGGGCGGTACAAATCACTTCCGGTCGTTCTTGCTTTACAGGTTCAGCGCTAACAGGCTCTGGCACAGGCTGACTTACAGACTGACCACTTACACTCTCTGCAGGGAAATTGCCCTTTACAGGCTTAACAAAGGAAACTGCAGAGGGGCATATTCTGGCCGCCATAGTTTTCTTATCAACAAAGGGTTTTGCACAGAAAAGCTTTCCGTGATCAGCGCAGGAAGAATCAATTGCAACCCCTCCCGCCTTAAAACAAGCAGCGATCTTATCCATACTAACAGCGCCGACAACTTGTTTTATAATCATATCGCTGCCGTCTTTGTTGACAATTTTTAAAGCGTTATCCTTTTTAAACTTACTGTTTCTATAGGGATAAATGACCTTTTGTATCTCTTTAAGATCGTAAAATCCGTAACGGTTACCGGAGCTTAGTGCTTCAGCAGCCAAAGCTCCCAAAAGGCCAAAGCTTGCGGCAGCTACAGTTTTTCCTGTGCCCTTTATGTACAGCATCATATACTTGTCAGTAATGGATATTCTGGCAAGTTCGAAGCTCGGGTTTGCTCCACTAATAATATGACATTCTTGAAAATTACATAGTATTCTTCCGCAATTCGGGCAGGTACCCGCAACAAGTTCTGCCGATTTACAAAAATCACAACGTGCCATAATTATTTAGCCGCTCCCCACTGATTATCACCGTCAGACTCTCTGCAGTAGTAAACGATAAGAATAATGAAGCCTGCAAACGGAATGAGTCCCATAAGGATCCAAGCCCATGACTTGCCAATATCATGAAGTCTTCTGATATTAAGAGAAAGATTTGGAATAAACAGTGCCAGAGAAATAATGCTGCCTACCACAGGAATATAAGCTGCAACAAAATTTACAAGCCACAAAAACAGGAAAGCCCACCAATATTCGCTTTTTGTTGCTCTGCCCGTAAAATTAGCATAGTTTTTGAAAAGAAGCTTGATCGCCTCGCCAAAGCCGACCTTACCGCTGTCAGCCGCTGCAGGGGCAGCATAAACGGGCGCCTGTGCGTTCTCCACAACAGGAGCTGCGGCTTCTTTTGCAGGACCGGCAGTTTCTTCTGCTTCCGTTGTCTTAACAGGTTCTCCGCAAGCAGTACAGAAAGTAGCGTCTTCTCTTACTTCGTTTCCGCATTTGGTGCAAAACATAATGAAAACCTCCAATATTTATTTGATACTTTCATTATACAGATTATATTACAAAAATCAAGTTTATTTATATGGTTAACAGATTTCAAAAATCATGGGGCTGTAAGCCGCTGTTACCGGCGGGACTGATGGTCCACGAACTAATATGACATTTGCAAATATCCTTCAGCAGTTGAAAACCATACACAAGGGCGCGTTGCAGGGGCAGCACTCCATAAGGAAGTATTGGTTTTGAGCGGTCTCTTTTCCGATTAACTGCATAAAAATGGACGCGTTGCAAAATGATGCAATGCGCCCTAATACTATGCAATTACCTACATCCTGCGGATGTAGTTCATTGAATGCCCGCGGGCGGCTGATAGCCTCCCCTACAGATTCTATCGCAGAATTTTTGCATTTTGCAACAGACCCTTTATTATTTCGTTTGTCGCAAATCAGTTATTGAGGGTCATTGAAAAACCCTTGTAAACAGCGGCTTTTCTTAGTCCAGAGGCTTCATCGTCGGGAACAAAATGACTTCCCGGATGGTATCTGCGCCGGTGAACAGCATCACGGCACGGTCAATGCCGATACCCATGCCGCCCGTGGGAGGCATACCGTATTCCATAGCAT
>CAYLNV010000049.1:0-7635 GCA_964385085.1 uncultured Oscillospiraceae bacterium | reverse complement strand
GGAGGTAGCTCAAAAATTGAGCTACCTCCCTCATTTTATCAAATTTCTGTTTGACAGTCAGCAATCAACCGCCCACCCAAAGCCTTTTATGGATCAAATCAATTTCAGCATGGCTTCGCCGCTGAAGATCCTTGCCCGTGTTTCCTCCGGGAGCTTTGCTCTGTCAACGATGATCGTGGTCGCTTGCATTTCAAGCAGGGGAGCAGAAGAACCATAGACGATATGCTCACTACCAATCCAGTTGCTGATTGTTTCTATCACATAGTTTCCATCCTTACAACCGGAAACATCAGCGAACAGATTGTCTCGAGCAGTAAACTGTTCCTTCAGCTGGGAAATTTCCTTCACTCTGGCACAGGCAAGGAGCGTAACAATATCTTTGTTCTTATTCAGGAATATAGTTACATCCTCAAGAGGAACACTTGCTGGCGCAAACATCCAGCTGGTGCGCTCGTCCCGGATTCGAAGGGTAAGAATCAGAGGCAGTTTGTAAGTGCGAAGCGCGTCACAAACCTGCTCCAAGACCGGATCGGACAGTGAGTAGCTATGAAAGCCGGGCATCAAGCGCACAGCCTTAACATTAAGGTCCTTAATTGCACGGGCAAGGTCATCCTTCCAGCCGGTAAGGGTGGGGTTCAAGATCATCGCGTGCATATAAGGTGTGCCTTCCAGTTGCTTTGCAAGCTGCACCTCAGCCTCGTAAGGGTCTTGATAGAAGATCGCCTCGCAGGCGGATACAAAACCGCCTTCAATACCGCAGCGGCTATGTAGCTCAGCAAGTTTCTCTATGGTGTTATAGCGGACACGGAAGAAGGGCCAGTTTCCGCAGTAGCAGTTTAAATCCATTCTTTTCATAATTAAGCTCCTTACAGACGATAATTTCTGTCCAGAATCTTCTGCGCATTTTTGCAGAATACCATTTCTCTTTCTTCCTCTGTCAGGTCGGCACCGAGAATCTGTCCGATGTTTTGAAGATACAGATTGTCTGTGCCGTAGAGAATGCGATCTACACCCAGATATTCCAGCGCGTAGTTCACATCATCGCCGTGATAGATCGTGCCGCTTTGGTCGCACCAGACATTCTTAAGATCACGAATGGCGGGGATGCCGTCATAGGAGCTTCCGCCAAGGTGCGCCATCAGGATTTTCGTTTTTGGATGACGGCGGGCAATGTTTGCCACATGAATACCGGTGGTTTCATTAGGAACTTGTCCGTTGGATTTCTTGAAGGTATGAAACAGAACCGGCAGTCCGTTTTGTTCAGCATATTCCATGATGGGATCCATAGCAGGAACATCTGCAAAGGTGCAGCACCAAAGCTTGATCATTTCAAAGCCCTGCTCCTCCGTTGCACGCTTAAGAACATCCAGAACATTCTTGTTTTCCGGATTTACATAAACTGCACCGCCGATCAGCTCCGGCTCTTCTTTCATAAATTTATAGACTTCGTCGTTCAAATAGTCGATCTCTGCTTCGTCGGAGATCTTACTGCACAGTCCGGAAACATAAATACGGTCAATACCAAAGTCTTTTGCTGCACCACGCAGCAGGTTCTTTGAATTATTCAGACCCTCCGGTGTCTTGCCCCAGATGTGGGCATGGATATCAATGATCATGTGTTCACCTCTTAAATAGATACGATTTTACCTGTCTCCATCGACTCTTTGATGGCATCGATCATATGGACGGGTTTTACCATCTGCTCGGCAGATAAGGATTCGTGATTACCGTGGAGCAATTCTGCAAAGGGAGCAGCCTCCAATGCATACAAACCGGTGGCGTCGATATCAAAATAGTAGTTCTGTGCCTTGGCATAAACCAAGCAGGACTGCTTACCGGAGGCTACGAATTGCAGGGATACCGCATCGTTTTCATACTGAACATTCACAAGCAGATTCTTGCCCGTGCGCATGGCCTGAATGTTCTTTACATCGAAGCCAAAGGCTGCCAGACACATTTCTACAAGGTGCGGTGCGTAGAAGTAAATTCCGTCATATTCACTGTCTAACACTACACGGAAGCTCATAGAAGCGCCGTTGAACTCGCCCTTTTCGCGCAATTCAGCAACTAAATCCTTGATTTCCTTGATACGCGGCAAATATTTGCAGGCAGAGCCACCCATAACAGGACAGCCGAATTCTTCGATCTTTGCCATCAACGCGTCTGCTTCTGCAGGATCAGAGGTAAAAGGTTTGTCAATAAATAACGGGATCTTCCTTTCAATAAAGGGAAGAGCCTGAGCAAAATGCTGAGAACCTCTGCGGCTGGTGATCATAACGGCGTCAACGCGATCAAGCAGGTCTTCGATCTTCTGTGCCACAAATTCTGCACCGGCCTCATTTACGATCACATTATTGGCTTCCTGGTCTGTACCCCAAATGGCAGTAACGCGCACATCTTCATGGGGGATTTTTCCGGTTTCTGGATCGGGAAGATTATAGTATCTTGCAAAAGCCAGTGCATGGGTGCTTTCTGTGCCAATGATACCGATTTGATACATGAGAAATCTCCAATCATCGTTTATTGTATTTTATTTGTATTATAATATAATCAAATTAAATTGCAAGGATATTCGTCTCAATCATTCTTAAATTACGCAAAATTTTACCTATAAATCAGAAAAGTTTTCGCGTTGACAGGTGTATCCTTCAGGACTATAATAATCATAAGAATAAAAATAAATCGCTTATCAGGAGGAAACAATTATGGCTGTAACAAAGAATACATTGCAGGCTGGCTTTGGTCGGGTCAACATTACACCCCCGCTGGGAACACCGCTGGATGGCTACTACAATGTCATTGAGCGTTTGGCAGATACCATTTTGGATGAGCTTGAGGTCAATGCTCTGGCTGTTTCTGATGGTAAGAATAAGGTGGTCATGCTGTCTGCTGACCTGCTGCTGATCCGTAATGAGCCTACATATGAATACCGGAAGCGCGTTGCAGAGGAAGTAGGTCTGCCCATCGATTCTGTGATCCTTTCCTGCACCCATACCCACAGCGGTCCTATGACCCAGAAGTCTGAGCAGAATGAGCACCGTAAGAAAGGTAATCAGTATATCGATTTTCTGATGGCTCGCTTCTGCGATGCTGCAAAGCTGGCACTGGCTGATCTGAAGCCTGCGAAAATGGGCTGGGCAGTTGGTCATGCACCTGATGTTTCCTTCATCAGAAGATATGTGATGAAGAATGGGGCAGTCCGCACCAACCCTGACGGCTACGAAAAGGACATTGACCATCCTGTGAATGTGGCTGACGACAGAGTTAACGTGCTTCGTTTCATCCGTGAGGGTGGCAAGGAGATCGCACTGGCAAATTTTGGCACCCATGCCTGCACCTTGCTGGATGATAACTATGTGTCTGCAGATTTCCCCCGGTTTGTCCGGGAAACGGTCGAGGCGGTTCTTCCGGTCCACTGCCTGTTCTTCTCCGGAGCACAAGGAGACACCAATCATAAGAATTTTCAAAGAACAAGATTCCAGAATGATCCCTATGTGCTTGCACACGATGATATTGACCGTGGATATAATTATACCGGCTGGAATCACGCAAAGCATGTGGGCCGTGCAGTAGGCGGCGCAGTCCTGCAGGTATATGGCGATATGGAATGGGTGGATGTAGACAATGTTTCTTCTGTCTGCACCGTTTGCACTGTTCCTACGAACAAGGCAAAGCCTGAGGAGATCCCCTGGGCACAGAAGGTTATGGATCTGCACAATGCAGGCCGTGATAGCGAGATCGAGCACGATCCGGAACGGATCAAGGTAGGCCACGTGGTAGCAAGAGCCAACCGTATGCTGAACCTCCAGAACGGTCCTGATACGTATGATATTCCCGTTTGTGCGGTTCGCATCGGACCTGCTGCCTTTGTTGGCATTGCCGGTGAACCCTTCAACAATGTTGGTGTTGCGTTGAAGGAGAATTCTCCCTATGAGATCACTCTGCCTGTGTGCTGCACCAATGGCTATCAGGGGTACTACCCGATGATGGAGTGCTATGAGGAAGGCGGCTATGAAGCCGGTTCTTCTCCCTTTGCTCCCGGCTGTGCTGAAAAGCTGATCGATGTGGGTGTCGAACTGATGAACAAGCTGATATAAAGGAATATATTATGAAAAATACACTTCAGGCGGGCTTTGCCCGGGTTAATATTACACCACCTTTGGGAACACCGCTTCTTGGCTATTTCAATGTTGTGGAACGTCTGGCTGAAACGATTATGGATCAGCTTGAGGTCAATGCATTGGCAGTATCCGACGGTAAAAATAAGGTAGTTATGCTTTCCGCTGACCTTACCAGCATTAAGCAGTGCGTAGATGAATACAGACAGCGAATTGCCAGTGAAGTTGACCTTCCGGTCGAGTCAATTATGCTGTCCGTTACCCACACCCACAGCGCACCTATGACTTTTAAGTCTAGCGAAAATGACCATCGTATTCGTGGCAGTAAATATATAGACTTTCTGGTGAGTCGTTTTTGTGATGCAGCAAAGCTGGCACTGGCGGATCTGAAGCCTGCAAAAATGGGTTGGGCAGTGGGTCACGCACCAAATGTGTCATTTAATCGCAGATACCTGATGAAGAACGGTTGTGTCCGCACCAATCCCGATGGCTACGAAAATGATATTGTGCGTTCTGTCAATGTAGCGGATGATCGGGTAAATGTCTTGCGTTTTCTCCGTGAGGGCGGCAAAGAAATTGCCCTGGTGAACTTTGGTAACCACCCCTGCACGCTTTTAGATGATAACAAGGTATCTGCAGATTATCCTCGTTTTGTCCGTGAAACAGTGGAAGCTGTCCTGCCGGTTCATTGCCTGTTCTTTACTGGCTTCCAGGGCGATATTAACCACAAGAATTTCCAAAGAACCAGATTCCAAAATGATCCCTATGTCCTTGCACACGATGATATTGACCGTGGCTATAACTACACCGGCTGGATAAATGCAAAGCATATCGGTCGTGCGGTTGGCGGTGCTGTGCTGCAGGTCTACGGCGATATGGAGTGGGTAGATGTGGATACCGTCGGTGCGGTGTGCGGTGAATGTACTGTGCCTACCAACCGCGGCAACCCGGAGGAAATTTTATGGGCAAGACATGTTATTGCGTTGCACAAGGCACAAAAGGATGACCAGATAGAATATGATCCGGAACGGATTAAATTGAGCCATGTGATCGCAAAGGCAAACCGCATTCTGCGCTTGGAAAATGGTCCGGATACCTTCACAATTCCTGTGTGCGCGGTGCGCATCGGTCCTGCAGTGTTTGTAGGCATTGCTGGCGAGCCATTTAATAGCGTTGGTTTAACAATAAAAGAAAAGTCTCCCTTTGACGTTACACTAACTGGCTGCGATACCAATGGTGCAGTTGGCTATTTCCCAATGCAGGAGTGTTACGATGAAGGTGGCTACGAAGCCGGTTCTTCTCCCTTTGCGCCCGGTGTTGGTGAAAAGCTGATCGAAACTGGTCTTGACTTAATGAACAAGTTGAAATAAACAAAGAAAGCACCCCACTTGGGGTGCTTTTTACATGGTGGACTTGAAGGGATTCGAACCCTCGACCCCCACAATGCGAATGTGGTGCGCTCCCAACTGCGCTACAAGCCCTTGTACAGTTAGAATTATAATAGCGAAAATTCGATTTGTCAACAAATAGAAAATTGGAGCACATTCTTTATGCGAAAGTGCCCCAATTCAATTTTGGAATATTAGTCCAGAATTCTTCCGTCCGTGGAGATCGTTACCACCTGCCATGGCAGGAATTTGCCGCTGGCCTGAATTGCCTGCTTTGCTGCATATTCGATGCCGCCGCAGCAGGGAACTTCCATTCTGACAATGGTTACGCTCTTTATATTGTTATTTGCAATAATAGCAGTAAGCTTTTCGGAATAATCCACACTGTCCAGCTTGGGACAACCGATCAGGGTAATGCGGTTGGACATAAATTCAGCATGAAAATTTGCGTATGCATAGGCAGAGCAGTCCGCTGCGATCAAGAGATTTGCACCGTCGAAATAGGGAGCATTGGCCGGTACAAGCTTGATTTGAACAGGCCACTGCATCAGCTTACTGTCCAGCTTCACCGGAGCAACAGCTTCCTTCCGTACAAACATTTTTGCATTTGAACCCGGACAGCCATGACCTGTGCTGCTGCCCTGCTTTTCCTGCTGTGCTTTCCTGACAGCTTCCTCGTCGTATGCAGGAGCATCCCGCATTTCAAATGTGATCGCACCGGTAGGGCAGGCGGGGAGACAGTCGCCAAGACCGTCGCAATAATCCTCCCGCAAAAGCTTTGCTTTTCCGTCAACCATTCCGATCGCACCCTCGTGGCAGGCATCTGCACACAGTCCGCAGCCGTTGCATTTTTCTTCATCGATGGTAATAATCCTGCGGATCATGCTACACCCTCCTTGCGCTTCTTTTGGGAAGCAAGAACCTCCATCATGTGTGCGTACATTTCTTCACCCACACACTGCTTGGCATATTTGCACCACTGGACACAGCTTAGTGTATCGTTATAGGCAACGAAGCCGCAATGCTCGCAGGCCATTTCTGTATCGATGGAAAACAGTTCGATCACATTTCCACATTTGGGACACACCTTTTCAATAATGGTCGGTGTCCGGGGCTTACCTTGGCATCCTCCAGTAATCATAACAGCACCTCCTTGACTTTGTGGCTATATCATACTATACTGTTGGTAGAATGTATGTTGAAATTTCAACAAAGAGGAGAAAAATATGGAGCAATTTTATTCCGTTATCGAAAAATGCCCCCTGTTTGACGGCATATCCCGGACAGATTTTAGCGGTATGCTTGGCTGCCTTGGGGCGAAAGCTCTGGATATGAAGAAGGGACAGCCGGTTTTGATGGAAGGGGATTCTACCAATTATATTGGTGTGATTTTGTCCGGCTCTGTACAAATAGTTCGTGAGGATTATTACGGCAGTCGAAGCGTACTGAGCCATATTGGTGTGGCTCAAATTTTTGGTGAGGCTTATGCTTTTTCCGAAGCGCAAGCCTTGCCGGTAAGTGTGATTCCTGATCAGGATGGACGGGTATTGATGCTGGACAGCCGCCGGATCGCGTCCTGCTGCTCCAATGCCTGCGATTTTCACAACAAGATGATCTATAATCTCCTGCGCCTTGTTGCCAATAAAAGCCTAATGCTGCACCAAAAAATTGAGATCATATCCAAGCGAACCACCAGACAAAAACTAATGTCCTATCTTCTGAATCAGGCAAAGCTGCAAAACAGCAACAGCTTCACCATTCCTTTTGACCGGCAATCTCTTGCGGATTATCTGGAAGTGGATCGGAGCGGTTTGTCCGTACAAATCAGTCAGCTCCGCAGCGAGGGAATTCTGGAAAGTGAAAAGAATTACTTCCGTCTGTTAAAGCCGGAAATGGAGTAAACTGCGGTTAAAATAGGTGAATTTACTGATTTAGATGATATATTTATATATATTTGTTATTTTCTTGTATTATAAATGCCTGCATGATATCCTTAAATGGGAAATTTCTAGTCCATTTTAATATAGGAGGATGCATATTTATGAAAATGTTAAAGCGATTTCTGGCGTTCTCATTGGCACTGGTTATGCTGCTTAACACTTGCTTTATTGTTTCGGCTGAAACTGCAA